>SKFZ01000005.1 GCA_007117695.1 Bacilli bacterium | reverse complement strand
TAGTGTTTGGAAGCGATATGGAATATATTGGAAGATGGTCTTTTAATAATATGAGTTCATTAACTGAAGTAGACTTAAGTAGAAGTACTAATTTAGAAACTATAGCAAGAAGTGCTTTTCAGGGGACTCGAATTACAGAAGTAGTAATCCCATCATCAACCAGCACTATTCAAGATGAAGCATTTTCAAACAACCCTAATTTAGGGACGATTTTAGTTAGGGGAAAAGTTGATTCTTCAAACTTTAACACCATAGGCAATAATTGGAGTGGGACTGCTAATGTTATTTATGAGCTTGCTTCATGTTATGTTTATGAAAACGGAACAATTACTGATTATCATTCAATTTGTGGTTCGAATGTTTCGGTGCCAAGTAATTTAGGTGGGGTAAATATAACTGAAATAAGTTCAGAAGCATTTTTGAATAAAAACTTAACTGATGTAGAAATACCAAGTTCTATTAATGTAATAGGCTCATCGGCATTTTCCGGTAACGACATTAATCCAATTATAGTTAGAGGTAAAGCTTCGGCTAGTGACTTTAACTCATTAGGAACAAATTGGCATGGTGATAATCATGTTATTTATGAAAATGATGATTCGACATGTTTAAAAGTTGAAGGAAGTAATTTAGTTGGTTATTATAATCATAATGTTTGTCCAAGAGAAGTTAGGATACCTTCATATATAAATTCTATATCAGACAATCCATTTAGTGATATTTTATTAACTTCAATAACGGTAGAAGATGGAACAAAACTAGAAACATTGGGAACCAACTGGCATGGAAATGTGTTGAAGGTTAATTTCGAAGGAAGTTCATATGAAAAAAATTGTTTTGATATAGAAGGTAGTACAGTTACGAATTATCCATTATATTGTCCAGCAGCAGTAACAATTCCAGAGCAAATAGATGGAGCAACAATTGATTCGATAGGTCCAAATGCATTTAGAAACAGAGCAATAACTAGTGTAAATATTGGAGCCCACATCGAAGAGATCGGATCAAATGCATTTGAAAACAATAATCTATCACTAGTAGGTATTAGTGAAGGATTAGAGGTTATAGGTCAAAGAGCATTTTATAATACAGGTCTTTCAGAAATAGCGCTTCCATCAAGTATAAGGGAAATTGGAGCCGAAGCGTTAGCGATGAACAATGGGTTAAATGAGATTGTGTTAATAGGAAAAACAAGTGAGGACGATTTCGATTATTTAGGAAACAACTGGAACGGAACGTGCGAAAACATAATATATTCAGGAAATTAATAAAAAGAAAAATAGGAGGAAAAATGAAAAAAGGTGTAATAGGAGGATTAGTACTATTACTAATCATATTAATTATAAGTAGTGTATCATTATTAAGAAATCAAACTGAAACAGAAGAGGAGTGTTTTGAGTTTGATTCAGAAAAAAGAGTAATAACAAAATACAAAAAGATATGTGGTGAATCGATTGTTATTCCCAAAAAAATAGGAGTAGATCCAGTCGAAGCTATAGGGAATTATGCATTTAGAGATTCAAATTTAGAAAGTGTTGTTATTCCAGGAAGCATAGAAAGAATAGGAACAGGAGCATTTTATAACAATAATATAAAAACTTTAAAGTTAGAAGAAGGTTTGTTAGAGATAAACCCATTCGCATTTTACAATAACGAAATAACAAGACTGAGTATACCAGATTCGGTTACTAGGATAGGAGTTAATGCCTTTACTAAAAACAGTCTAGTTGAAAGGGATGCATTTATATATTGGCGTAATGAGGATGGGAGTATAGACGAAAGCATTTTAATTGGTTATGGTGGTGAGTCAAAGGATATAGTTGTTCCAAATCAGGTAGAAACAATATATTTAAATGCTTTTTCTCAAAGCGGATTAGAAACGGTTACTTTTTCAGAAGGCTTAAAGCGAATAGAGTTTTCAGCATTTTCAGATAACAGTATAGAAGAAGTTGTTATTCCGGAAACAGTTATGCATATAGGGGAAAATGCCTTTTACAATAATGACTTAAAAAGAGTAATTGTTGAAGGCAAAGAAGGAGCTGAAGAATTCAACTTTTTAGGTGCATTATGGAATGATAGCGCAGATGTTGAGTACACAAATGCTAATTAGGAATATTTTAATCAAACAAAAAAGCACTTTTATAAGTGCTTTTTTTATCTCATATATCCACCGATGATTCCAGTTGTGTTTTCAGAAAAAATCATTGCTTTGTTGTCGATATCTTCTATAACATCTACAACTTTTTTTCGTTTTCTTCTTGATGTAATTATTATTAATAGTTTCCTATTTTTATCTTTACCATGTGCATCGATTGATGTTACAGCAAACCCTCTTTCTCTAAGTTTGGCTGAAATTATTTTTTCTTTAGCTTCATCAACGATTGCATTTAGGGCATTACTTCCTATTGCCATCTTTTCTTCAAGGATGCTTCCAAGCAAACTACCAAATCCAGAACCTAGAGCAAAGAAAACAATCTTTAAGGGATCTTCGTTTATTCCGACTATAACAACTCCAGTTACTGTAATCCAAATAATCGCTATTAAAAATTGTAGTAGGGCACCTATCTTCTTTTTGCCATTAGCAACCATTATTAGTCTTAGTGTGCCTAAGGCATTTTCTGTAACTTTTGCTAGAAAGATTAATAAATAAATTAAATATTCCATACTATCACCATATATATTATATCATTAATATTGGATATTTAATTTTTTTATCATATTAGCACTCAACTATTGACAATGCCAATATTTATTGTATAATTGTTTTAGCACAGTTAAATAACGAGTGCTAACGAGGTGGTGTTATGATTACTGATAGACAAAAAGAGCTTTTAAAAATAATTGTTGAAGATTATATAAAGTCTGTTAAGCCTATAGGCTCAAATGCTTTATGTGAAAGGCTTAATGTATCGTCTGCAACTATTAGAAGCGAGATGAACACTTTAGAAAAATTAGGGTTTTTAGAAAAGACTCATACTTCTTCTGGAAGAGTTCCGTCTGAGGCAGGATACAGGTATTATGTTGATAATATAATGGTTCCTAAAGAGTTATCTGGTGATGATGTTTTAAAATTACAAACTATTTTTAATAATAATTCGTTAGTTTTAACAGACGCAATTAGTAAAAGTATGGAAATAATTACTGAACTTACTAATTATACATCAGTAGTTCTTGGAAATAATTCTTCTAATAATATACTTAATAGAATTGAAGTTGTCCCAATTAATGCAAATAATATTGTTGCATTAGTAGTAACAGATAAAGGGCATGTTCAGCACAAAAACATTTATTTAGAAGAGGAAGTTAATCAAGATGAAATAAGACAAATTGTTGATTTAATTAACAAAATGATTGTGGGTACTCCAATAGATGAAGTTTCTATTAAATTAGAGTATGAGGTTAAACCGGTAATCGCTAAAGTTATTAAGCAGCATGAAGTTTTATATAATGCATTTTACAATGCGTTTTCAGATTTTAATAAAGAACCTAGTCACAAAACGATTGGTACTAAAAATATTTTGATGCAACCAGAGTTTAACGATGCTGATAAAATTAGAAATATTATTAGCAAATTTGAGGACAATGAAATCGTTGATTCGATTAAAGAAGAAGGCGACGAAGTAAAAATTTATATAGGGAGTGAAACTAACTTTGATGAAGATGTAACAATCATAAAAACAAAATACAAAGCTGGTAATCAAGAAGGTACTATTGCTTTAGTAGGGCCTAAAAGAATGGAATACGATAGAGTTATTACACTTCTTGAATACATAAAAAGAAATATTGAGAGGTGATTACATATGAGTAAGCAAAGCAGTGAAGAAAAAGACATTGAAAAGGAAACTAGTACTGAAAAAGAAGATGATAAAAAAAGCAAAAAAGAGTCTAAAGTAGAAGAAATAACAATCACTAAAGAAGAGTATAATGATTTAAAAAATGAAGTTAGTAGTTTAGAAGACAAGCTAATTAGAACTAAAGCAGAGATGGTCAATTTCAGAAGACGAATGGAAGAAGAACATGCAAAACTTCAAAAATATGCAAATGAAAATTTGATGAAAGAACTTTTGGAAGTGGTCGATAATTTTGAGCGTGCTATTTCTATGGATGATGATAATTTAGAAGACGAAGTGTCAAAGTTTTTAGAAGGGTTCAAGATGATTTATGGAGAGTTAAATCAAATTTTAATTGAATTTGATGTAAAAGAGATAGAGGCTTTAGGTAAAGAGTTTGATTCAAAGTATCATAATGCTGTTGCTAAAGATCAGAATAAAGAAAAAGAATCAGGTGTTGTTATTGAGGTTTACCAAAAAGGGTATATGCTTAAGGACAAAGTTATTAGGCCAGCAATGGTTAAAGTAAATGAATAAAAATAAATATAATAAGGAGAGTGTTAATAATGAGTAAAATTATAGGAATTGATTTAGGAACGACAAATAGTTGTTTAGCAGTATTAGAAGCAGGAAGTGCAAAGGTAATTGCAAATCCAGAAGGAAATAGAACAACCCCATCTGTTGTAGCATTTAAAAATGATGAAATAATTGTTGGTGATGCTGCTAAAAGGCAAATGATTACTAATCCAAATACAGTTGGATCTGTAAAAAGATTAATGGGGACAGATAAAAAAGTTAAGTTAAGTGATAAAGAATATACGCCTGAGGAAATAAGTGCGATGATTTTATCTTATATGAAAGATTATGCTGAGAGCTACTTAGGAGAAAAAGTAACTAAAGCGGTTATTACTGTACCAGCATATTTCAGTGATTCTGAGAGACAAGCAACTAAAAATGCCGGAAAAATTGCCGGATTAGAAGTGGAAAGAATCATAAATGAGCCGACTGCTGCAGCTTTAGCATATGGTTTAGATAAGCAAGATAAACAAGAAAGAGTTTTAGTTTATGACCTTGGTGGTGGGACATTTGATGTTTCTATTTTGGAATTAGGCGATGGCGTTTTTGAAGTTAAATCTACTAGTGGTAATAATAAATTAGGTGGAGATGACTTTGATGATAGAGTAATTAAATATTTAGTTGATGAATTTAAAAAAGAGCATGGTGTTGATCTATCTAAAGATAAGATGGCTATGCAAAGATTGAAAGATGCGGCTGAAAAAGCTAAGAAAGATTTAAGTGGAGTTGTTAATACTCAAATCTCACTTCCGTTTTTATCACAAGGTAGTGATGGACCGCTTCATTTAGAAATTAATATGACTAGAGCTAAATTTGAAGAGTTAACTAGAGATTTAGTAGAGTCTACATTAACTCCAGTTAGAAATGCACTTAAAGATGCAAAATTGAAATCAAGTGACATTGATAAAGTATTATTAGTAGGTGGTTCAACTAGAATTCCACTTGTCCAAGAATTAGTTCAAAAGGAACTTGGAAAAGAGCCTAACAAAGGGGTTAACCCAGATGAGGTTGTTGCCATGGGTGCAGCAATTCAAGGTGGTGTATTAGCAGGTGACGTAGATGATATTGTTCTTCTAGATGTTACACCATTATCATTAGGTATTGAAACTATGGGAAATGTAATGACAAAATTAATTGAGAGAAACACTACTATTCCAACAAGTAAAAGTCAAGTTTTCTCAACTGCTGCTGATAATCAACCAGCTGTTGATATTCATGTATTGCAAGGTGAAAGACCAATGGCTGCGGACAATAAAACTTTAGGAAGATTCCAATTGACAGATATACCACCAGCACCAAGAGGAGTACCGCAAATTGAGGTTACTTTTGATATAGATGCTAACGGTATTGTTAATGTTAAAGCAAAAGATATGGGAACAAATAAAGAGCAATCTATTACTATTACATCGTCTACTAGTTTATCAGATGATGAAGTAGAGAAAATGGTTAAAGAAGCTGAAGCAAATAAAGAAGCAGACGCTAAGAGAAAAGAACTAGCAGATGCCAAAAACGAAAGTGAACAATTAATTTTCGCTACTGAAAAATCTATTAAAGACTTAGAAGGTAAAATAGATGACAGTGAAAAAGAAGAAGCAGAAAAACTAATTAAAGAATTAAAAGAAACTCTTGAAAAAGACGATGTCGAAGAAATTAATAAGAAAAAAGAAGCTTTAAACGAAAAGGCAATGGCTTTTGCAACTAAAGTATATGAACAAGCACAAAAAGAAGCTGAAGCAAATAAAGAGGCGGAATCATCAACTGACGAGGAGTCAAGTGATGATGAAAAAGAAACCGTAATTGATGCAGACTACGAAGAAAAATAAGGATATGAGTTCTAGGAAACTAGAACTTTATCTTTTGAGGTGATGAAATGAACAAAAAAGATTATTATGAGGTGCTTGGAGTATCTAAGAGTGCTAGTACTGATGAAATAAAAAGTGCTTTTAAAAAATTAGCTAAGAAATATCATCCAGATGTTTCTAAGGAAGCGGATGCGGAAACTAAATTTAAAGAAGCGCAAGAAGCGTATGCCGTTTTATCTGATGATCAAAAAAGAAAGCAATATGACCAATATGGACATAGTGCATTTAGTAATGGTTCAGGTGCAGGTGCTTCTGGGTTTGATTTTGGTGATTTCGACTTTTCAGACATTTTTGGAGATATTTTTGGCAGTGGCTTTGGCTTTGGAGGCGGAAGCAGAAGAGGTTCAAACCGTCCTCGAAAAGGAAGGGACACTTTAATTAGAGTTAATATATCGTTTGAAGAAGCTGTTTTTGGTACTAAAAAAACTATAAATATAAATACAACTGATAATTGTGATGATTGTCATGGACATGGTGGTCACGGTGAAGATACATGTTCAACTTGTAGAGGGTCTGGATATGTTAGACAAGAGCAAAGGACAATGTTTGGGACTTTCTCACAGCAATCGGTTTGTCCAAGTTGTAGAGGAAAAGGTAAAACATTTAAAGAAACTTGTAAAACATGTCATGGTCAAGGACGTGTTAAAAAGAATAAAGATATAGAAGTCAACATTCCAGCTGGTGTTGATGAAGGCCATCAACTTAGAGTTGCAAGTAAAGGTGAGGCCGGGATTAATGGTGGTCCTAATGGTGATGTTTATATCGAGTTTATTATCGACAAGCATCCAATATTTAAACGTGAAGGGACTAATATATACATTAAATACCCAATTACTATTACCGATGCTGTATTAGGTTCAAAAGTTGAAGTGCCAACACTAACTTCTAAAGTTAAGTTAAGCGTGCCAGCAGGAAGTAAAAGTGGAGACCAACATAGGCTTAAAGGAAAAGGTATTGAAGATGTGCAAAGTGGAAGAAAAGGTGATATGTATGTTATTTTAGATATAGTTACGCCAAAATCTTTAACTAAAGAACAGAAAAAACTTTTCACAAATCTTTCAAAAACTGAGCTAGATGACGATCCGTTGTTTAAAAAGATAAGAAAGTACTTATAAATAAGTGCTTTTTTATTGACTATAAACGTATTTTTATGCTAATATACTTTGCTAACAAGGTGATAGTATGAAAGAAAAACAACAAATAATCAAAAAGCTAGAATTAGTAGTAAAATATTTTATTATGTTTGCCAAAACTAAGGGTATAAAGCATTATCAAAGGCAAAATATAATTACTTATTTAGAAGACTTACTAGATGAATTTAATCAATTATATGAAAGGTCTTCAAATGTTTTTGGTGTAAGTGAAATGTTATTTTTAGAATTTTTAGGTAGTGAGATGAATAATGTTGTTTTTAACTATGCATATAAAGGTTATGATATTACTTTAGATCATAAAGATGATTTATTGGATTTATGTTTAAATACATTTAAAGAAAAAACATTGAAAGAATTAAAAATGTTAGAGGGTGTTCAAAGTCTTTATCAACCAGAATTTTTCTCTTATCACTTGGATGGCTATAAAAATGATAAATTTTTAACATTAGAAGGCGCAATGTTTACTTATGTTGATAGAGAAGAAAAAGATAGTTTAGAAGATGTAAGAGATTTTTTAATAAAAAGTAGCAGTGATTTTAATAACATTAACTTTGATAAATTAGAAAAGTATGATGAATATAACGTAAAGCCTAAAAACAGAGTTACTTTAAAGCATATAAATGCTGATAAAATAAAATTTTTTAAACCAGGGCACTTTATATTGATTAATCCAGGTTACGTTAAAATAAAAGTTAAAGAATTTATTACTTTAAAAGATGGTGAGCCTAAAAGGGGCCGTAAAGTAAGCTATTACAATGAGAATTTTGAGTATTTGGAGTACAATGATACTAAAATGAAAATAGATGATCAGTCTTATTACACTAAAGATAAAAGAGTAGACGCTATTAGAAATACTTTTAACGAATGTATTTCAATGCTTGAAGAACAAAGCGAAGTTAGAAAAAAATTATAAAGTATGCTACAGCACACTTTTTGTGCTACTATTAGGTTAGGTGATTAGTTTGAGAGTTTTAGTAGATGCCGATGCATGTCCTGTCAAAAATATAATTGAAAGTGAATGCATTAAAAGAGAAATAGAAGTAATTATGTTTATAGATACTAGTCATGAACTTTATAGTGACTATAGTAAGATAGTCATGGTTTCTAAAGGAATTGATAGTGTTGATTTAAAAATTGTAAAAGATGTTAAAAAAGGTGATATTGTCGTTACTAATGATTTTGGATTAGCTTCAATTTTGTTAACTAAGGGTGCTTATCCAATTAGTCCAAATGGCTTAGTATTTGATGAAAATAATATTGAAAGACTACTATTTGAAAGACACTTAGTTAAAGAGAGCGTTAGAAAAAAGAAAAAACATAAAAAGATTAAAAAAAGAACAACCGAAAATGATGAGTCTTTTTTAAAAAGCTTTGTTAATTTAATAGAACAGAATAATTAATTTAAGGAGTCGCATATGAGAAAAAACGTTTTAGAGTTATCAACATTAATAAATGATGTGTTTGAAGAGTTTGAAAACGAACTTTTAGTAAATTTTGGAGATTTAAATATAGGTGAAGAAGAAACTTATATTTCAATAATGCTTTCAAATTTAAAAGATGCAGAAATTGTGCTTAAAAAAATCAGCGAAATAGCAAACACTAATGAGATCAATGTAATAAAATCAGTAATTTTAAATTTGAGAAGCGATTTAAATCGATTTAATAATAATGATGCTGATATTGACTTCAACATTTTAGAAAATAAACTTGCTATATTAAAAGAAAGTTTTAATTTAAATTGTGACAAGTTATTAAAAAGTAATTTAAATATAGAAGGTAACTATATATTTGATTTAAAATTAAATATGGTTTTGTTGAGAAAGCAGACTAATAAAATGAAAAACGTTTCATTTGTTATGATAAGATCAAATAAAGGCGATATTCTACAAAAGAGGTTCCAAAAAAGTTTGAAAAAATTCCATAATACGGAAAAAAGAATGATGGGAAGTTCTTGTGTTAAAGGAAAAAAAGAAAATGTTCAAGATGCTAATTTTGATGATTTTTTAGAAGTTGTTATTTTAAAAGCTGATGACATTGAATTTTCAGATGATTTTTTCATTGGGAAAAATGTTAGTTTAAACAAAAGAGTAATTAAAAATTCAATGAGACTTACCAAAAAAGGTGAAATATATTCAACTAAAGATATTAATGAATATTCTATTTATGGAGAAGAAGTGTTCGAGTCTTATGACGATATATATGTGGATATAGATTCTTTGGCCTTTTCAGATAAAGAAATTTATGAAAATTTAAAAGATTATTTAATCAAACTTTCAAATTTAGCTAAAAATGAGCATATTAAATCAAATAAAAGTAAGTAATTTCTTTTATTTTTTTGTGACTTTTATGATAAAATGTTAATAGGTGATAATATGAAAAAAGGGTTTACCTTAATAGAATTATTAATGATAATTGTTATTTTAGGGGTCATAATAACAATAACTGCTCCAATACTTATAAATTTAAATAGAAACGCAACTATCGAGACATATAAGAAAAGCGTTAATGGTATTGAGAGGGCTGCTCAAAATTATTATGATAGAAACTATATATTGGATGGTACTATGGAGGTTAATCCAATGTTTGATGGGACGACAAATTTGTATGATGAATTAATTTTAGATGGTGAAAAACCTAATAGTGCAACCGTTTTTATTGATGAAGAAGGAAATATTCAAATATATGCTTCTTTTGATATAATTAATTTATGTAAAGTTAATTCAGAAATCAATGAAGTTGTAGATGAGCAAGAGTGTTTATAATATTAATTAAAATTGACTTTAAAAACTATAGTTTGTATAATTAAAAACATGAGAAAGAGGATGATTGTATGGAAAATATTTTGATGGAAACGGAAATGAAGATGGAAGAAGCTATTGAAAAGATGGAAGATAGGCTTTTAAAAATCAGAGCGGGTCGTGCTAATCCGTCTATGCTAGATGGGGTTCAAGTTGAATATTATGGTGTTCCAACGCCGCTTAATCAAGTTGCTAATGTTAGTGTTCCAGAGGCTAGACAATTATTTGTTAAGCCATTTGACAAAGGGGCATTAAAAGAAATTGAAAAGGCAATTGTTGAGGCTAATTTAGGTCTTAATCCAACTAATAATGGTGAATTTGTTTTTATTACTATTCCAGCTTTAACTGAAGAGACAAGACGTGATTATGTGAAGAATGCTAAATCTATTGCTGAAGATGCAAGAATTGCCCTTAGAAATGCTAGACAAGAGGCAAATAATGAAATAAAAAAGATGGATGACTTTAGTGAAGATGATATAAAAGCAGGTCAAGCAGATGTTCAGGATTTAATAGATAAATATAACAAACTTGTAGATGATAAGTTTAAAGCTAAAGAAGAAGAATTAATGACGGTTTAGTGAGTATGGAATTAAAAAATAAACAAGCAAAAGTTTATATGGTATGTGGCAAGGCAAGACATGGTAAAGATACTCTTGCTAGCTATATGAAAGAAGAATTTGAAAAAGAAGGAAAAAGTACTATTATCCTTCATTTTTCAACTTATATAAAAGATTATGCGAAAATGATTTCATCTTGGGATGGTAGTGAAGATACTAAACCAAGGGAACTTTTACAAGTTTTAGGAACAGACATAATTAGAAATAAGGTAGATGAACTTTTATTTATAAATAGAATAAAAGAAGATATTAAAGTTTATTCGTTTTTCTTTGACATAGTAATAATCGCTGATACAAGGTTTGAACTTGAGGTAACTGAAATTAAAAATAATTTCAAAGATGTATCTGTGATTCATATAAACAGACCATATTTTGAAGAGGAATTAAATAGTAAACAAAAGAAACATAGAACAGAAACAGGACTTGATAACTTTGATGATTATGATTTTAAAGTTGTTAATGACAAACAAAAAGAAGCTTTAATAAAAGAGGCTAAAAAAATAATAGGAGAGTGACACCATGGATGTAAAAGAGAAATATATTGAATTTTTTATAAAGAAAAATCATAAACAAATACCTAGTTCATCATTAATACCTGAAAATGATCCGACTAGTTTATTCATTACTGCCGGAATGCAGCCTTTAGTACCTTTTTTGATGGGTGAAGAGCACCCAAAAGGAAATAGGTTAGTAAATTACCAAAAGTGTGTAAGAACTAATGATTTAGATGAGGTTGGTGATAAAACCCATCATACATTTTTTGAAATGCTTGGTAATTGGTCACTCGGTGATTATTTTAAGGAAGAGTCTATTAAATATAGTTTTGAATTCTTAACTAAAGAATTAGGCATTAGTAAAGATAAGTTAGCTGTAAGTGTTTTTAAAGGTAATGATACAGTGAGTGCTGATGAATTTAGTGCTGATGTATGGAGAAGCCTCGGCTTTTCAGATGACAAAATAGCATACTTAGGCGAAGAAGATAATTGGTGGGGTCCTGTTTCTAACACTGGGCCTTGTGGTCCTGATACTGAAATATTTTATTATAGAAGTGATGAAAAGACCCCAGCTCATTTTGATCCTGAAGATGATAATTGGGTTGAAATTTGGAATAATGTGTTTATGGAGTTTAATAAAAATGTAGATGGAACTTACACTCCACTAAAGCAACAAAATGTTGATACTGGAATGGGTGTTGAAAGAATCACGTCTATATTGGAAGATGTAGATGATAACTATTTATCTTCTATTTGGTTAGAGTTAATTAATAAAATAGTAGAAATATCGGGTTGTAGTTATGATGAGTTTTCGAAAGAAATTAGAATTATAGCCGACCATATTAGAGCGGTAGTATTTATCGCATCTGATCCTGCTGGTATAAGGCCTTCAAATAGTGATCAAGGTTATATTTTAAGAAGGTTAATTAGAAGAATTATTAGATATGCGAAAAAACTTAACATTGATATTGATAGCGATTTTGAAAAAGTTTTAGCAAATATAGTAATAAATCAGTATAGTAAATATTATGGTGAAATAAAATCTAATGAAAAAGTTGTTTATGAGGTTTTAGCAAACGAAAAAAATAAGTTTTCAAAAACTCTTGAAAAAGGGTTAAGAGAATTTGATAAAATAATTTCAAATTTAGACAATAATATAATTGATAGTGAAAAAGCATTTAAGTTATATGATACTTATGGATTTCCAATAGAGCTAACAGTAGAGCTTGCTAATGAAAAAGAAATTAATGTGGATTTAGAAGGTTTTAAGAAAAAGTTTAAGGAACATCAAGAAAAATCAAGACAAGGTGTTAGTGGTAAATTTAAAGGTGGGCTTTCATCAGATAGTTTGATTAATGCAAAATACCATACAGCAACCCATTTATTAAATGCCGCTTTAAAAGAAGTATTAGGTGATCATGTTTGTCAAAGAGGAAGTAACATTAATGAACAAAGGTTAAGATTTGATTTTCCAAATCCTGAAAAAGTAACTAAAGAACAACTAAATGAAGTTGAAAAAATAGTTAATGAATATATAAATATGGGATTAGATGTTACTAAAAAGACAATGAGTAAAGACGATGCATTAAAAACTGATGCAGAGGCTGCTTTTGTCGAAAGATATGGTGACACTGTTGATATTTATTCTATTGGTGATATTTCAAAAGAGTTTTGTGGTGGGCCACATGTTAAAAATACTAGTGAGCTAGGAGAATTTAAAATCAAAAAAGAAGAATCAATTGGTTCTGGACTTAGAAGAATAAAAGCTGTTTTGAAATAAAACAAACAAGTGAAAATTTTCACTTGTTTTTAGTATATAATAAATTAATAAGTCTAATTTTTGTGTGAAATATTAGATTAAAAAAATGTTTTTTATACAAAAAAGAGGTTTGCAAAAAAAAAGGTAAAGTGTTAAAATTAGTTTAGGTGGTAATATGGATAGAACTAGGGTTTATAAGAGAGAAGAAATAAGTGATAAACTTATTGAAAAAACATTAATTGAGGTAATTCAAATACTTGAATTAAAAGGATATAATCCAATTAATCAAATAACAGGCTATTTGATGAGTGGGGATCCAGGGTATATTACGTCTTATAAAAATGCCCGTGGTAAACTAACAGAGTTTGAGAGACATGAACTTATTGAGACAATCTTGAGAAAATATGTCAAATGATAGAATAATAGGTCTTGATTTAGGGACCAAAACCCTTGGAATATCAATGTCTGATATTACAAAGACAGTTGCTAATAGTTTTGATACTATTAGGTTTAACAACGAAGACTATAGTTTGTTAATAAAACCACTTAAAGAAATAATTGAAGAATATAATGTTTCAAAAATTGTATTAGGTTTTCCAAAAAACATGAATAATACAATTGGAATGAGAGCGGAAATCACAATGGAATTTAAAGAAATTTTAGAATCAAACATTGATATAGATGTAGTTATGCAAGATGAGCGATTATCAAGTAAAGCGGCAGATTTATATATGCTTGAAGGTAATGTTTCTAGGAAGAAAAGAAAACAAAAAAAAGATTCCTTAGCAGCCAATATAATTTTACAAAGTTATTTAGATAGGAGAGATAAAAATGGAAAGTAAAAAGTTAGAAGAAATGAGTTTTGAGGTTATGTTAGAAGACGGAAGTAAGAAAAAGGTAGATGTTGTACTTACTTTTGAATCTGAAGATAACAAGAAATTTATGGTTTATACTGATAATGAAGAAGATGAGGAAGGCAATTTAAAAACATATGCTTCAATGTATGATGAAGTGGAAAAAGGAATAAACTTAATACCAATTGAAACCGAAAAAGATTGGAAATTAGTTGAATTAGTATTAAAAGAAGCCCAATCAGAATTTTTGAAAAATGAGCAATAGGCTCTTTTTTAAAGGAGAGTAATTATGAATAATAATTTTTTAGTAAAATCAGTTATAGTAATGGTGGCAATTTTAATAATGGTCCCATGGTTTATGTTTAGATATAATACAAGTCCAACTTCTAAAGAAGATAGTCTTGTAGTTTTTGAAGTTCCAGAGAATTCAACATATTCAACATTAGGGTCTAAACTTGAAGAAAGTGATTTGATTAGATCAGAGTTTTATTACAAAGTTTTAGTTAGATTAATGAATCCAACTAAACTAGAAGTTTGCAAATATAATTTAGATAAAAGCATGGGAACAGTTAAAATTATTGAAGTGTTAGAAAGAGGATGCCAAAGTTCATCTGAATCTGTTATGCTTAGGGTCCCAGAGGGAAGAAATTTAAATCAAATTGCTGAGATCGCGGCAAATGTGACTACTAATAGTAAAGAAGATGTCATGAAAGTGTGGACTAGTGATGAGTTTGTTGATGAAGTAATTGAAAAATATGAATTTATTAATAATGATGTAAAGAATCAAAATATAATTTACTCTTTGGAAGGTTACTTATTTCCATCGACATACGAACTTTTAAATGAAAATGTTAGTCCAAGAAATATTGCTTTTAGGATGTTAGACCAAATGAATGTAATATATAACAGGTATAAAGAAGATATCGATGCTTCAGGTTTGAGTTTTCATGAAGTATTAACATTAGCATCGATAGTTGAGTATGAGGCTATTTTAGATGAAGACAGACCAATTGTGTCAGGTGTTTTTCATAATAGACTAAACATAGGAATGAAATTTCAAAGTTGTGCAACACTAGGTTATGCACTTGGTGAGTGGAAGAGCGTATATTCTACTGCCGATACAAAAGTAGATCATCCATATAATACTTATCAAAACGATAACTTACCACCAGGACCAGGTGGTATGCCAGGTGAAGCTTCAATAAAAGCAGCACTTAACCCTTCTGACACTAATTATTTATATTTCTTCGCCAATGTTTGTGATACTAGTGATAATAAAACATATTTTTCAGAAAACTATAATGAACATAATAGAAAATTAAGACAATTTAATTTTAGTTGTTAATATGTATAAAAAATTAAAAAAGGAATCACTAGAAAAAAATATTCCGATCATTGAAGATGAGACGTTAATGTTTTTGATTGATTTCATTAATAATAATGATATAAAAAATGTGTTGGAAATTGGTAGTGCAGTAGGTTATTCAGCAATTAATATGGCAGGACTTTGCGATGTAAGCATAGACACTATTGAAAGAGATGAAGAAAGATATAAAATGGCACTGAAAAATATTGAAAAATATAATTTAACTAAAAATATTAATATATTTAATATTGATGCTTTTGATTTTAAAGTAGATAAAAAATATGATTTGATATTTATAGATGCTGCAAAAAGTCAAAATATTAATTTTTTTGAGAGATTCAAAAATAATTTGAGTGACAATGGATTTATAATAACAGATAATTTAAATTTCCATGGTATGTTGGATGCCGACTATGAAAGTTTAAGTAAAAATGTTAAAGGTTTAGTTAGAAAACTAAACTTATATATAAAATTTTTAGAAGAAAATAAAGATTACGAAACAAAGTTTTTAAATATAGGTGATAAAATAAGTATTAGTACAAAAAAATAATTATTGTACTTATTTTTTTAAGAGGTGATGAAATGAACTTAATAGTTATGCCAGGGAGTAAAAAAGAGATAAAAAAATGTTATGAATTAGTAGACGGATACATTTTAAGTTTAGAGAACTTGAGTGTTAATGTTAATTTTTCATACAAAGAAAAAGAATTATTTAATGAAATAGAGTTTTTAAAAAGTAAAAACAAAAAAGTTTATGTGTCTTTGAATAAAAACATGCATAATGATGACATTAAATTTTTGACTGAAGTTTTGTTTAAATTAGAAGAAAGTAATATTGATGGAGTATTTTTCTATGATGTTTCTTTAGTGAACATTAAAAATCGTAATAATTTGAAAATAAATTTAGTATGGAATCAGGAGCACATGACTACTAATTATATGACAAGCGAGTTTTGGTACCAAAATGGTGTTAGCAGCACTATGCTTTCTTATGAAATTACCAAAGATGAGATTAACCAAATTAGTAAAAGTAGTAGTTCAAATATTTTTGTTCCAATATTTGGATATCAACCAATTTTCACATCTAAAAGAATGTTGTTAACATATTATAAAGAGGAATTTGATATTATAGATGATTCAAAAGTCAATTATATTCACAAAGAAGGTAGTGATTATCCTATAATTGAAGAAAATGATACTTTCACTGTTTTTACAGCTAAAATGTTTAATGGACTTCCTTTTGTAAATGAATTGGTTTCAGATTATTTTGTTTTTAATTCAATTTTTCTAAATAGTGATGAAGTACATGAAATATTAATTAAAATTAAAAAAGAAGGTATAAAATCAGCATCATCTATGATAGATGAAAAATACAATACTGATACTGGTTTTTTAAACAAAAAAACTATTTATAAGGTAAAAAAAGATGAAGAATAAACCGGAATTGCTAGCCCCGGCCGGAGACTTAGAAAGATTGAAAATCGCTTACTTATATGGAGCAGACGCTTGTTATATAGGTGGAAGTTTGTTTTCATTGCGTGCTAATGCTATTAATTTTAGTGATGAAGAAATAAAGCAAGCAGCTGATATTGCTAAAGAAATGAACAAAAAATTATATGTTACTGTGAATATTGCTCTTCATAATGAGGAGATAGACGCTTTAAAAGAATACTTAAAATATTTAAAAAAAGTTAGTGTGGATGCAATCATAATAAGTGATCCAAGCATAATACCTATTGCAAATGAAGTTGGACTTGAGATTCATTTGTCGACTCAGCAGTCAACAGTTAATTATGAAAGTGTTTCTTTTTTTAAGAAAAAAGGAGTTACTAGAATTGTATTGGCCCGTGAAGCAAGTTTAAATGAAATAACTGAAATAATCGATAAAACTGGTGTTGAAATTGAAGTTTTTGTTCATGGTGCCATGTGTTCTTCATATAGTGGTAGATGTGTTTTATCAAATGTTTTCACTAAAAGAGATAGTAATAGAGGTGGATGCAGTCAAATTTGTAGATGGGATTTTGATCTATTAAGTAGTTTTAAAAATGATTTAACTGGTGAAAAACCATTTACTTTAAGTACTAAAGATTTATCACAACTCAAATATTTAAATCAAATGATAGATGCTAACATAACTTCTTTGAAAATTGAAGGAAGAATGAGATCGATATATTATATAGCAACCGTTGTATCTATTTATAGAAGAGCAATAGATGAATATGTTTCTAAAGGTGTTTATGAATATAATAGTGAGTATGAAAAGGTTCTTTTTAATGTTGCTAATAGAGATTCTATAACTCAGTTTTTAGATGGTAACATTAATAAAGATAGCCAATATTATAACGGTCGTGTTGAACTTTCCAACCAAGACTTTTTAGGTATCATTTTAGAATACAATGATGGTTATGCAAAAATTGAACAAAGAAATCACTTTAAAAAAGGAGAACATGTAACTTTTTTTGGTCCTAATTTAAATGAATTTGATTTTGTCATTGATGAGATTTTAGATGAAGAAAAAAATAAGATTGATGTCGTTAGACACCCAAGGCAGGTTGTTTATATTAAAGTTCCTATTAAACTAACAAAATTAGATATGATGAAAATTAAAAAATAGTTTTGCGTGATGGTTGACATTACACAAAATATATAGTAACATTACAAAAGTCAAGATTGAGGTGAATTATATGTCAAATCAAAAATATAATATGACAAAAGAAGGTTTGAAAAAACTAGAAAATGAATTAGATAGGCTGAAAAATGTAGAGCGACCTGAAGTTCTAACAGCTTTGAAAGAGGCGAGAGCTCAAGGAGATTTATCTGAGAATGCAGAATACGATGCAGCAAGAACTGATCAAGCGTTGATAGAAGGTAAAATTCAAGAAATTGAGGCTTTAATTGAAAATGCTAATATTATTGAGAAAATTGAAACAGATACTGTTACAATCGGTGTTAGTGTTAAATTAAAATATGTTTCTGATGGGGAAGTTGATACTTTTGATATAGTTGGAAGTGTTGAAGCAGATCCGTTTGAAAACAAAATTTCTGATGAGTCGCCAATTGCAAAAGCTATTTTCAACAAAAAAGTTGGAGATAAAGTTACAGTTAAAAGTCCTAGTGGCGATTATGATGTAGAAATAATTGAAATTTTTTAGCACTACATTGTAGTGCATTTTTTAAACTCCTTGCAATGATAAGGGATTTATACTATACTTACTAAAGATAAAGGAAAGAGGTTGATATTATGTCAAATATTAAGGAAATTGAAAAAAAAGTAGAAGGAAAAAGATGGGAAGAAGCTTTAGATGTTGCTTTTGAAAAAGCAAACAGTAAAGTTGAAATCGATGGGTTTAGAAAAGGTAAAGCACCAAAAGATGTTTATTTAAAAAAATATGGAAAAGAATCATTATTTATGGATGCAGCAGATGTTGTTTTAGGTGAAGAATATTCTAAAGTATTAGAAGAAAATAAAGATTTACAAATTGTTTCAGAACCTAAAGTTGAACTGAAAAGCATCGATGAAAATGGCGTAGAATTTATAATTAAATTAGTTTTAAAGCCAGATGTTAAATTAGGAAAATATAAAGGTTTAGGAGTTTCTAAAGAAGACGTAGAAGTTACTGATGAAGAAGTAGAAAAAGAAATTGAAGCTTTAACTAAGAAATACGAAGAAGAAGGTATTAAAGATAGTGCGGCCGAGCTTGGTGATACTGTTAATATTGACTTTGAAGGATTTAAAGATGGTGTTGCATTTGAAGGTGGTAAAGCTGATGGACACATGTTAAAACTAGGAAGCGGATCTTTTATTCCAGGGTTTGAAGAACAATTAGTAGGTACAAAAGCTGGCGATAGTTTAGATGTTAAGGTTACGTTTCCAGAAGAATACCCAGCTGAGGACTTAAAAGGAAAAGAAGTAGTTTTCAAAGTTAAAGTGAATGAAGTTAAAGAAACAATTAAAAGAGAATTAGATGAAACATTTTTTGAAGACTTAGGTATGGAAGGTATAAGCGACAAAGAAAGTTTAGAAAAGCAATTGAAAGAAAATATTAAAGTAAGAAAAGATGTTGAAGCTGATAATAAGTATATTGATAAATTATTAGAAGAAGCATCTAAAAATGTTGAAGTTGAAATTCCAGTTGAAATGATTGATGAGGAAGTTCACAGAATGCTTCATCAATACGAAGAACAATTAAAAATGCAAGGTTTAACTCTAGAACAATATTATCAATTTACAAATACTGATGAAAATAAATTAAAAGATCAGATGAAAGAAGAAGCAGAAAAAAGAGTTAAATATAGATTGATGTTAGAAGCAGTTATTAAAGAAGAAAACATTAGTGTATCAGAAGAAGAAGCAGATAGCGAAGCTGAAGTTATCGCTAAGAGATACCAAATGGATAAAGAAGAGTTTTTAAAAGCGTTTGGGGGTCTAAACATAGTTAAATATGATTTAGAAATGAGACGTGCAATAGAGGTTTTAAAAGGTAACTAAAAAGAACTGACGTTAGTCAGTTTTTTCTTTTAAGTGGACTATAATAGGTTATTTTGATATAATGATTAAGGCTTTAACTTGTATTAAAAAAGAAAGGAGAAATTATGAGTAAAATAAAAATATTTAGTCTGGGAGGACTAAATGAAAACGGAAAAAATATGTATGTAGTAGAAGTAGATAGCGATATCTTTATATTTGATGCAGGACTTAAATATGCAGATGATAAATTATTTGGTATTGATTATATACTTCCAAGCTATGAATATATTGAAAAAAATTTAGAAAGAGTAAAGGGGATCTTCATTACCCATGGTCATGAGGAACATATGGGGGCAGTTCCTGATATATTAAGGGATTTTCCAAACATTAAAGTATATGCTTCAAGGTTTAGCTTGAAAATATTAAAAGAAGAATTAAAAGCAGATGAGGTTAAGGCGGATGAAAATAATTTAATTGAATTAAAACCTAATAAAAAAATAAGTTTTGGCAAGAATAGTATTTTCCCAATTAGTGTGACTCACTCAGTTCCAGAAGCATTTGGTTATGCACTTAACACTGTTGATGGAACAATAGTTTATACTGGTAACTTTATGTTTGACCCTACTATGGTCGATAATTATAAAACTGATATTGGTAAACTAGCTTATATTGGGAAAAAGGGAGTATTGTGTTTACTTAGTGAATCAGTTTATGCTGAAAAACCAGGGTTTACATCACCTAAACACCGTGTTGATTCAGTTTTTAGTGAGTTAGTTAACAAAAACGATGGTAGAATATTAGTTAATATTATGCAAGCAGATATTTATAGAATTCAAAAACTTTTTGACGTTTTAAAAGACAAAGATAGAAAAGTAGTAATTTTAGGAAGAAGACTAGAAGCAATTGTTAAAAATGCTATTAATAAAGGCTATATAGATTTTGATATTAAAAGAATATCTAGTATATCTCATACAAAAGATAAAGGAGTAATTGTTTTAATTAGTGATGAACGTGAAAAACCTTTTTCTAATATGTTAAGAATTACTAGTGGTTATGATAAATTTGTAAGGTTAAGTGAAAAAGATACAGTTTGTTTCGCATCACCCATATATGATGGTCTTGAAAAAAGAGCCGCGGATTTATTCGATGAAATATCAAGACTAGGTTCAAATTTGGTTATATTGGAATCGAAAAAATATTTAGAAAATCATGCATCATCTGAAGATTTATTAATGATGCTTGATTTAATGCAACCAAAATATTATTTTCCTGTAATTGGTGAGTTTAGACATCAACTTGCTAATGCTAATTTAGCATCTAAAGTTGGGTTAAATAAAGAAAATATTTTGTTAAAAGAAAATGGATTTATCGCCGAGTTTGAAAATGGTGAGTTAAAAGAGACATTTGATAAAGTTAAAACTGAAGATTTATTAATTGATGGTAAAACATCTGATGATATTGGTGGTCTTGTTTTAAGGGATCGTGAAAGTTTAGGAGATAATGGAATTGTTATGGTTAGTACTACTATTAGTAGAAAAACCAAAAAAGTATTGGCTGGGCCAGAAGTTATAACTAAAGGGTTTATTTATGTTAAGGATAATCAGGATTTGATAAAAGAAATCGAAGATATTACTCTTGAGGTTGTAAAAGATAATACTAAAAACAATTACACTGATTTTAATTCTATTAAAAATGATGTTCGTACTAAATTAAGTAAACATTTATATAGAAAAACTCAATGTAGTCCAATGATTTTAGTAGTTGTTCAAGAAATTTAAGAAAGAGTGATTATATGTTAAAACCAAGTTTAAGCGAAGCGAAAAAAAGAACGAATAAAGAAGTTTTAACAAAGTCTTTTGAATACACTAATTTAGATAATTTAAAAGAGCTAGGTAAAAATAAAAAATATTTTATTAGGACTTATGGTTGTCAAATGAATGAGCATGACACTGAAAACATTAAAGCCATTTTAGAAGACATGTCATATACTGAAACAGATGATTATGAAGAAGCTAATTTAATAATTTTAAACACTTGTGCAATAAGAGAAAATGTTCACAACAAAGTTTTTGGAATGTTAGGTAGAATTAAAAATTTGAAAGAACGAAAAGACGATGTTATAGCCGCAGTTTGTGGCTGCATGGCTCAAGAAGAAGTTGTTGTCAATGAAATACTTGAGAAATATAATTATTTAGATTTAGTTTTTGGAACACATAATATTGGAAATTTACCAAAACTTTTAGAAAAAGCTGTTTCAAAAAAGGAAATAGAAATTGAAGTTATATCAGGTGAGGGAAGCGTTTTGGAAAATTTGCCTGTAAAAAGAGACAGCAAGTATAAAGCGTGGGTTAATATTATGTTTGGGTGCGATAAATTTTGTACATATTGTATTGTTCCATATACTAGAGGTAAGCAAAGAAGTAGAAATAAAGATAATATTATCGAAGAAGTTAATGAATTGGTTGAAAAAGGATATAGCGAGGTGACTTTATTAGGTCAAAATGTTAATGCTTATGGGAAAGATTTAAATGAAAATTATGGATTAGCAGAACTTTTAAAAGATGTAGCAAAGACTAATATTAAAAGAATTAGGTTCGTTACTTCTCATCCGTGGGATTTCACTGATGAAATGATTGAAATTATTAAAAGTCATGAAAATATAATGCCATACATTCATCTTCCTATCCAATCTGGATCGACTAAAATTTTACAAAAAATGGGTAGAAAATATTCTAAGGAGGAATATTTAACTCTTTTTGATAAATTAAAAAACAATATTAAAAATGTATCTATTACAACTGATATTATTGTTGGTTTTCCAGGTGAAAGTGAAGAGGATTTCAATGAGACAATTGAAGTTGTCGAAAAATGTAAATTTGATTCAGCATTCACATTTGCTTTTTCCGCAAGAGTAGGAACACCTGCTTATAAAATGAAAGACACTATCGATGATGATGTGAAAAAACAGAGACTAAACAAGTTAAATCAAGTAGTTAATAAGTATGCAAAGGTTGCTAATGATAAATATTTAGGTAAAACTGTAGAAGTTTTATTAGAAAAGGAATCATTAAAAGAAGGCTTTTTATCAGGTTATACTGATACTATGAAGTTAGTGAATGTTGAAGCTGACAAAAGTATGTTAGGTAAAATTGTAAGTGTTTATATAACAGATGTTAAAACTTGGAGTTTAAATGGAGAATTAAGAAGCTAGGCTTCTTTTTTTCTTGTTTTATTTCTACTTTTATATTATACTTGTTTTAATAATGGAGTGATAATATGCGAAGGCTTTTAATTTTAATATTCGTTTTTTTATTAGCTACTGGATGCACAAATAAAAGTAAAATTATTAAAGCTAATGAAAGTGGACTTAATATGTCAAAATATCAAGTTTTAAAAAAATTTGAGCTTGTAAATGATCTTGAAGAAATTTCTTATAAATATTTCATTTTGGTAGATAATGAATCTATGATTTATAAAAATGATTTCTCTTTTAATGTTGGAAACTCTGAAACGGGTGTTTCAAAATACACAACTATAGAAGATAATATAGTAAGAAACTTTATTAATATTAAAGGTAATGAAGACTGGTATGAAACAAGTGATGAATTCAGATTAGTCCATTTCTTTGATAAAAGCGATATAATAAATGTTTCTAAAGAAGAAGATCATTATATTATTAATGTTACTGCTGATTCAATCGAAAAATATTTAAGAGGCTATGAAATTAATACACCTTTTGATTTCGACTATTTAAATCAAATTGGCAACCACGATATTTTAATGAAAATAGAAAATAACTTAGTTACTTATTTAGAAATTGATTTGCTAAGTTTATTGAACACTGAAATGAATGAAGAATTTTATAGTTACAGTACTGCTAAAGTAAGTGCGGAATACAGTTATGATGATTTTGAATTATCTTTACCAGAAGGATTGATAGAGTATGTTAACTAAAAAAGGTTGACATACTTTTTTAGTGATGTTAAAATTATTAAGGAATGGAGGAATAAATATGGCAGTTAAACTTAGATTGAAAAGAATGGGAAGTAAAAAAAGACCATTTTATCGTATTGTAGCAGCAGATGCTAGAAGTCCTAGAGATGGAAGATTCATTGAATTAGTAGGAACTTATAATCCTGTTACAGAGCCTGCAGAAATAAAAGTAGATGAAGAATTAGCACTTAAATGGTTAAGTGATGGAGCTGAACCTACTGATACTGTAAGAAGTTTACTAAAAAAAGAAGGTATAATGGAAAAGTTTCATAACACAAAAAATTCTAAGAAGGATGTGTAGTTATGAAATTAGTAGAATTAACGGAATTTTTAGTAAAGAGTATAGCTAGTGAACCAGATATGGTGTCTGTAAAACAGTTTGAAGATGATGATGATAAAGTTACAATTCAAGTTTTAGTAGATGAAAAAGATATGGGAGCAGTTATAGGAAGAAAAGGTAATATTGCAAATGCAATTAGAACTATTGTTCAAGCCTCGTCATATGTAAATGAAAATAAGAGTGTTAGAATCAATATCGATTCATTTTAACACTCTTTTTACTATGCTCAAATAGTGATATAATATATTAAATACTTAATAGAGTAAAAAAAGTTTTTGTGAAATAAATATAGGAGGACAAAATGAAGTTAAATGATAAACATGGAATTGCATTAATAGATTTACTAATTACTATTATTATAATTGCAACAATATCAATAATTGCTACATCAATTGTTATGAATCCAACTAGTGATGAAGAAGGTATGGAAAACCATATAAACATTGAAAAAGGAGTTCCAGGGGCAATAGATTATTCAAAAAAAGAAGCATTATTTAATAGTGCGCATGGTTTAGTAAAAGCAGCAGAAAAAGAGTGCTTATTTAAGTCGATGGATGGTTCGATATCAACAGAAACTGTAATATATGATTTTGGAAAAGAAACGCATAATAACTTGGACTTTAGAGGTGAAATGCCAAGAGGTGGAATAATGAAAGTTAATGATAATTGTGCAGTTTCTTTATCTATTTATAATGATAATTGGTGTGCATTAAAATCATTTGATGAAACAGAAATAATAGTTGTTGAATTAGATGAAAATTGCAATCAACATGACAGGCCTTGATTTTTATAAATCCTAACATTTTTAAACGGTATATTAATATTGAATATTAAGTATAAATATATTATAATTAATAACAGTGAGGTAAAATATGAAAAAAACACCAAACCATGTGGCGATTATTTTAGATGGTAATGGCAGATGGGCAGAAAAACGTAATAAGAAAAGAAGTTTTGGACATAAAGAAGGGTTTGAAACACTAAAAAAATTGAGTCAATATATTTTGAATTCCGAGGTATCAGTTTTAAGTGTGTATGCCTTTTCAACTGAAAATTTTAAAAGAAGTGAAGAAGAAGTTTCATTTTTGATGAATCTTTTTATTGAAAAATTTACAAAAGAGTTTGAATATTATCAAAAAGAAAATATAAAAGTTGTTTTCTCAGGTCGCGAGACTAATTTAAGCAAAGATGTATTAAAGGCAATGAATAAAATTCAGTCTATGACAAAAAACAATACTCTAGGAACTTTAAACATATGCTTAAACTATGGTTCAAATTATGAAATAATTGATGCTTGCAATAATATTATCAAAGATAACGTTGATGAAGTTACGATTGAAAGTTTTAATAAATACTTATATCAAGATTTACCAATGATTGATTTGTTAATTAGGACTGGAAAAGAAAAAAGATTAAGTAATTTTATGCTTTATCAAGCAGCATACGCAGAGATTTTTTTCTTAGATACATTGTTTCCAGATTTTGATTCTAAAGAATATGAAAAAGTTTTAGAAGATTATAAAAAAAGAGATAGAAGATTCGGAGGTATAAATTATGAAAAAAAGAATAATTAGTGCCGTTATTGCACTATTAATAACTATTCCAGTATTACTTAAAGGTGGACTGCTGTTTACTTTTTCAGTTTATGTGTTAAGCGTTTTATCTTTAAGAGAGTTAATGGATGTTCGTGAAGAAAAAAGTAGTGTGCCTGATTTTATTAAGTTTATATCTTATTTGTTATTAACTGTAATGATTTTTTCAAATGCAAAAGCAGTTGATTTAGTGTTTTTTCTAGATTTTAGAATTATCGCAGCACTTTCGCTAGTTTTATTAACTCCAGTTATTTTTTACCATGATGATAAAAAATATGGGGTGGAAGATGCTTTTTTTATGATTGGTAGTTTGTTTTTTCTAGCCTCAGCATTTACAATACTAATAATACTTAGAAATATATCTTTAGCATTAGTAGTTTATTTAGTTTTATTAACATCAATAACGGATTCATATGCGTATATCACTGGTATGCTTATAGGTAAAACTAAACTTTTAGAAAGTATTTCTCCTAAAAAAACTATTGAGGGTTTAGTTGGAGGTTTTGTTTTTGGAACACTTTTCGCAGCAGTTTTTTATAAAAATGTGATTGATCCAAATATATCGTATTTTTTAATTATAATTGTTACAATGTTTTTATCAATTTTAGGTGAGATAGGAGATTTAGTATTCTCATCTATTAAAAGAAAATATAAAAGAAAAGATTTTGGAAGTATTATGCCAGGACACGGTGGTGTATTAGATAGATTCGATAGTATTATTTTTGTTTTACTAGGATTACTATTGTTTTTAAATATTCTTAATTAGGAGGATTTATGACTTTATTATATTTCATTATTATTTTAGGTATTACAATATTTGTTCATGAACTTGGACATTTTATATTTGCGAAAAAGTCAGGTATTTATGTATATGAATTTGCACTTGGCATGGGGCCTAAAATATTTAAATTTAATCGAAAAAATGACGAAACAACATATTCTATTAGGTTGTTTCCTATTGGTGGTTTTGTTCAGATGGCTGGTGAAACTAACGAAGAAGATAAAAATATCAAAGATGATCAAAAGCTGCCTAACAAACCATGGAAAAATAGATTTTTAACAATTGTTGCAGGAATTGTTTTTAATTTTATATTTGCATTTATTTTGTTTTTGGTTTTAGCCCTAATAAATGGTTCTACTACTATTAGACCATATGTTGGTGATGTAAAAGAAGATTATCCAGCATATAATGCTGGTATTGAAGAAGGAGACAGAATTGCTTTTGTAAATGATAAAAGAGTTCTTACAATCGATCACTTACAATTACTTCTTGTAACTAATTTAGGTGAGGAAATAACTTTTTCAGTTTATCGCGATGGTGAATTATTAGAGTTCGAACTAGAACCCGTATTAGAAGACGATAATTACTTATATGGATTTATGTTAGACTCAACAGTAACTACTGGTTTGTTTAGTAACATTAGTTTCGCTTTTTTAAAAACTTTTGCTGTACTTCATCAAATGGTATTAATAATAACTTACTTGTTTACAGGAGTTATTGGTCTAAACAGTTTAGCAGGCCCTGTTGGAATATATTCAGTTGTTGGCGAAGCTTCATCGGCTGGAATAACTAGTCTAATTTATTTAAATGCCGTTATTAGTATAAATGTAGGGTTTATTAATTTACTTCCAATACCAGCTTTTGATGGAGGAAGACTGATGTTTTTAATAATCGAAAAAATAAAAGGTAAACCAATTAACCCGGAACTCGAAAATACGATTCATGCGGTAGGTTTTTTCATACTATTGTTATTAATGATCTTAATAACATTTAATGATATTTCAAGGTTGTTTACATAAAAAGGGAAGTAGGAAGAAAAATGTTAAAAGTAGAAAATATTACAAAATATTATGGTGATTTCCTAGCAGTTGATAACTTGTCTTTCGAAGTTAAAGAAGGAGAAATTTTTGGACTTTTAGGAGTAAACGGTAGTGGTAAAACTACAACGTTTAGGATGATTATGGGTCTTTTGGATCCAAGTGCTGGTAAAGTTACATTAGATGGTAAAGAGATCGATTATTCGGTAACTGATAAAATTGGATTTTTAACTGAGGAAAGAAGTTTGCTTTTAAAAATGACGGTTTTTGAACAATGTAAGTTTTATGGAACATTAAAAGGAATGAGTAATGAAAAAATCGAAGAAAGGTTAGATCATTTATTAGAAAAATTTAATATAAAAGAATATAAAAACAAATTGATCAAAGAACTTTCAAAAGGTAACCAGCAAAAAATTCAATTTATAACTGCAATTATTAATGAACCTAAATTACTTATTTTAGATGAGCCTTTCTCTGGTTTGGATCCATTTAATGTAAAGTATTTTGAAGATGAAATTAAAGAGATGGCTAAAAATGGAAGTATTATAATCTTCTCATCACATAGGATGGAACATATAGAACAATTTTGTAAAAAATTAACTATTTTACTAAATGGTCGAAGTGTTTTATCTGGTGATCTTAAAAAGATTAAAAGAGATTATAGAAAAAAGAATATTTTTATCGATGGCGATATAGATGTTTCTAAAAACGAAAAAATAGATGGTGTCATAGAAGTTACAAACGGCGAAGAGCATTATGTTGTTAAAATTAAAGATGACTCTATTGTAGAAAAAGTATTTAAGGAGATATCTAAAAACAAAATTAATAAGTTTGTTGTTGAGGCTGCTACATTAAATGAGATATTTGTATCGAAAGTAGGTGAGAGTTATGAAGAGCAAGCTTAATTATTTAATACATGTAAGTATTATGAGGAAAGTTAAAACAAAGTGGTTTGTAATTGCTAATGTATTGTTATTACTTGCTATTATAGCACTTGCAAATATAGATACAATTATTACTAGATTTGGTGGAGACTTTGATAGGACTCAGCAAATATTAGTTATCGATAATACAGGTTTTTCTTATGAAATATTTAAAGGTATTGCAGAAGAGGACTCTGAAATACCTACATTTACTACTAGTGACGAATATGAAATGACTTTGTTTGAAGGCAGTTATGATGATGCAATAGAGAAAATCGAAGAAGATACTTCAATTTGGCTTATCTTATTTGATGAATCTGAAGATGAAATATTTGATGTGACAGTTGTTACTAATGATTATTTATCGACAATTAGACAGCAAACTTTATATAGTGCTATAAACAATGTTAAAGTTACATTAGCGCTTTTAGAATCTGATATTGATATGGAAGAATTAACAGAAATATATTCACCAGTAGAAATCGAAAGAGTATATTTAGAAGAAGAAAGAACCCAAGAACGTGAAAGCACAGACGCTTTGATGGGAGTTTTATTTCCATTTTTAATCTTACCATTTTTTATGTTATCTATCTTTTTAATTCAAATGATTGGTGCGGAAGTTAATGATGAGAAATCAACAAGAGGAATGGAAATTATCATTTCAAATGTGTCACCAACAATTCACTTTTTCTCAAAAGTAATAGCTGGTAATTTATTTATTTTCGGCCAGGCTATATTGTTATTTATATACGGTTTGATGGGACTTGGTCTTAGACTGTTAACAAAACCAGATGGTGATTTTCTAGATGTTGGTGTTATTAGAGAAACATATCAATCACTTCAAGAAACTGGTGCCCTTGATAGGTTCATATTTATAATTCCATTAACGCTTTTATTAATGGCATTGACTTTAATAGCATATTCACTTTTAGCAGGTATATTAGCATCTATGACTACTAATATAGAGGATTTCCAACAACTTCAAACACCAATTGTGTTTTTATCACTTGGAGGATTTTATTTAGCAATGCTTGCACCAATATTTGCTGGCTCAACTTTTATTCAAGTAATATCTTATATTCCATTTTTATCGGCGATATTAGCCCCATCACTTCTTGTGATAGGCCAAGGTAGTATTTTGGATGTATTAATATCAACAGTAATTATATGTATTACAATATTTGTGTTAATAAAATATGGCCTTAAAGTATATAAAGTGGGTATACTTAATTATTCATCAAATGATTTATGGAAAAAGATGTTTAAAGCATTAAAAACAAAATAGATTTTTATTATATAGATTTATATCAATTTTTTTGGTATAATCTTTTGTATGCAAGAGTGGCGGAATTGGTAGACGCGCAGGCTTGAGGGGCTTGTGGATATTAATCCGTACGGGTTCAAGTCCCGTCTTTTGCACCATTATAAGGAGGTATATACATGGAAAGAACATATATTATGTTAAAGCCGGACGCACTTAAAAGAAAAGTAGCTGGTGAAATAATATCAAGAATTGAAAAAAAAGGTTTTGAAATTTCTGAGATGAAAATGCTTAATTTAACAGAAGATGTTTTAAAAGAGCATTATGCTCATATAGCAGAAAAACCATTTTTCCCAGAAATCTTAGAATTTATGACATCAGGTCCGGTAATAGGTATGATTGTTGAAGGTGATGGAGTAATAGAAGGTATGAGAAGATTAATGGGACCTACACAATGGGTTGAAGCACTTCCAGGTACTATTCGAGGTGACTTTGCTTTTTCAACAGGTGAAAATTTAATTCATGGCTCTGATTCAGTAGAAAATGCTGAAGAAGAAATAAAAAGATTTTTTGGATAAAACATAGTTGAAAAACTATGTTTTTTCTTATGTAAAGTAGTCATTTTGAAATGTTCAAAAAAACCAAAATATGTTAGAATGTATACAGGTGATAAAAATGAATAAAAACAAAAAAATTATGTTAGGTTTATTAGGTATTATTGCAGTATTAGTAGCGATATTTTCATTTGTTTTACTTAATGCTAATAGTGTTGATGAAACAAATAATAACGAAAACAATAATGAGGAGCAAGAGGTTAAAGAAGAACCAGAACCAACTCTTCAAATATTAGATTTAGATAATAAGAAAAGACCTATTGCGGTTATGATAGATAATAATGTTAGAGCACGTCCACATTCTGGATTACAAGATGCATACATAATATATGAGGTTATTGTTGAAGGTGGGCAAACTAGGTTGATGGCGCTTTTCCATAATAAAAGCGAAGGAATAGTAGGTCCAGTTAGATCTACTAGACATTACTTTATAGACTATGCTTTGGAACATGATGCAATTTTTTCTCATTTTGGAGGTAGTCCACAAGCATACAGTGACTTAAGAAGTATGAATATTGCTAATATTGATGGAATGACCGTATCAGGTACATATTATAGAGACTCATCAAGAAGAGCTCCACATAATGCCTATACCACATTTGAAAATTTAAATACTAGAATAAACAATTCAAGTTTTAGAGAAGAAATGAATAAAGAACATGTTTTAAATTATAGTATAGATAAAGTTGATTTAGGAGATATTGAAGGGGTAGTGGAGTCACTTACACCAACATTTAGATATTCATCATCACATACTTCATCATATGTTTATGACTCTGAAAATGAAGTATATGTTAGAAGCATGAATGGAAATGGACACAATGATAGAGAAACCGGAAACACATATAATTTTAAAAATATAATTGCAATATATGTCGATAATTTTGGTTTGGATGGTACAGGTAGACAAGACTTAAGAACTGCAACAAGCGGTAGTGGCTACTATATTTCAGAAGGGTATGCAGTACCAATAAATTTTGAAAAAACAAGTCGCTCTGGACAAACTAACTTTACTTTAAAAGACGGCACAGCTCTTGAAGTTAATGATGGTAATACATTTATCCAAATATTTCCAAAAGGAAGAAATATTGCTTTAAATTAGAATTTTTACTTTTAAAAAATCTATGTTATAATACTTTTGCTCGAGGTGATTTAATTGATAAATAAAATACATAATGATATAGAATACATGAATATCATAGATGATATTTTAAATAAAAGAGAATTTAAAAAATTAGAAAATATAACACATCATAATACAAATAGACTAGAACACTCACTTAAAGTTTCATACTACTCTTATAAAATTGCTAAGATTCTTTTTAAAGATTATGATGAGGTTGCTCGAGGCGGCCTTTTACATGATTTTTTTGAAGAGAGAACAATAAATGAGGTAGGAGCTAAGGCTAAGTTTGATGTTTATACCAAGCATTCAACAATTGCTCTTGATAACTCACTTAAACATTATGATCTTACAGAAAAAGAACAAGACATGATAAAAACACATATGTTTCCACTCGATACTAACGTTCCAAAATATAAGGAAAGTTGGTTAGTAAATTCAGTTGATACATGTGTTAGTGTTTATGAGTTTTCGCTAAAATTTAAATATAAGCTAAACTATGCTGCAAACTTCACTGTATTTTTATTACTTAACATTTTTAAGTAATATTTTTCTTGCCGATTTAGTTTAGTGGTAAAACAGATGCATGGTAAGCATCAGAGGACAGTTCAATTCTGTCATTCGGCACCACGGTAATAGAAAAACTAGCAATTGCTAGTCTTTTTTTATAAAATCATATTATATGTGATATAATATGGATACATTTTTTAAGGAGGCTATTTATAATTACAAGGTTAAAGGTAATAAAAGCAAATAATCTGAACTAAGTAAAGTAAATGTGTTTTCATTTACTTTTTTTATTTGAGTTGATATATTTAAACTAGGTGAGAATATGAAAAAAACATCAAAAATTATTTATTTATCAATATTCATAAACTTTATATTGTCTGTTATTCAAGTGATGTTTGGTTATGTAGCATCGTCAAGGGCTGTTATAGCAGATGGTATTCATGCTTTTGTTTATTTAATAACAAGTCTCATTGCTATAATAGGTGAGAGGCTTTCTTTTAAAAAACCAGATAGAAAGCATCCTTTTGGATACGGCAAAGTTCAATACTTAAGTTCTATTTTTATTGGTGTAGTAATTATAATTACAGGTTTGTTCTTAATTACCAATGTTTTTAATGTTACGATGAATGTTCCAAACTTAGATGTAATTTTTATAATAATTTTAATAGTTTTTATCAAATATATTTTATCAATTTACTTGGAAAAAAAGTATTTAATACATCAAGATATGATAATAGATACAATCAGAAGAGAAACATCTTCAGATGTTTTAAGCACATTAGTTGTTTTGTTTTTGTTAAGTTTAACTAGATTTCAAAACATAATTCCTTTTTTTCAATATTTAGATGAAATGGCAACCATTATTTTGTCATTTATGATAATAAGAACAGGCTTAACTATTATAAAAGAAAATTTTGATGAAATTATTGGTGAAAATGAATTATGTATAAAAGACTCAAGAGAACTTAGAGAAGCAATCAAAAAAGATGCCGATGTAATTGAGGTTGTAAAGTTAACTACAGTTAAGTATGGCCCGTATACTAAGCTTTATGTAGATATTAAGATGAAGGGTACGCTAACATTAAGAGTCATTAATAATAGAGTTACTAAAATTAAAAAAGAAATTAGAAAAGTAGATAAAAAATATAAATATATCAATATTAATGTTATGCCGAAGTAAAGAAAGATCTTTTATTGACAAAACGGCTTAAAATATGTATTATACCTACTCAAAGGAAGGGTTTATATATGGAAATTGAAGAGTTTACTACTAAACAATTTGAACGTCTTGAACCTTTAAAACTAGCAGATGACGTTACTTCTATAGAAAGTAATTTATTTAAGCTGCCAGAAAAAGTTAATGTTAATAAAAAGGTCTTAAAAAGATACAAGAAAATTGATGGAAACTATTTTGGAAATAAGTTATTAACTATAAATGCTTTAATTGATTATAAAGATCAAATAGGTATTGAAGAGTTAGTTTATCCAGAAAAGGTTGCTGTTGTTAACAAAGAATTAGTGGGATTTACAATGGAACTTATAGAAAACAATCATAACTTATCTACGTTATTGAATTCTAAAGAAATAACTACACGTGAGAAAATAAAACTTTTGAAGCAAGTTGAAAGTATTATAGAAAAAGTCCAATATATTAAAGATTTAAGCAAACCTTTTTATCTTGCAGACATTCATGAATCAAATTTCATTTTAAATAACGATGACAAAAAAGTCTATGCAGTTGATTTAGATGGTTGCAAAATAAGTAATAATGAAATATTTACGATGAAATATGGAAGCTTTAATGAAAAATTTTTTGAGTTTCCTCATAAATATCCATTGGATGAATGCGACAACCCAATTCCTAATGCCAACACTGAATGGTACTGTTTCGCAATAATGATATTAAACACTATAACAGATGGTCCATTTTATAAATTAACTTTAGAAGACTTTTATAATTACATGTTTTACTTAAAAAGAAGGGGTTTCCCAAATGAACTTTTAGATTATTTCAATAGCATTTATTGCAATTCAAAAAACTATGCACCTAAAGATATTTTAGACTTAATACCAAATGATTTGAATAAATTTTCGTTCAGTGAATTTTTAGACGAAACAGGAAAAAAAGAGAAATATAAACTGTATAAAAAATAAAAGGTAAACCCTTTTATTTTTTAATGCTTATATGTTATAATTTATTAGTAAAGTAGGTGGGCTATGTTAAACTTTATTAAAGGAATTATATTTGGTTTTGCTAATATTGTTCCAGGCTTATCTGGTGGTACTATTGCTGTATCATTAGGTATATATGAAAAACTTATTAACATTTTTAGTAATGCTTATAAAGAGGTGCTTAAAAATAAAAGTTTTTTGATTAGTTTTATTTTGGGTGTTATTCTTGCAATAATCTTAGGAAGTACGGTGATTTCATATCTGTTTGAAACTCATGAGTACTTAACAATAATGTTTTTTATAGGAGTTATAATTGGCGGGATACCTAAGTTATATAAGAAGGTAGAAAGTAAAGTTAATTTTGAAAACATCATATTTTTCATACTAAGTTTTTCGTTAGTTATGTTAATAACATTTTTAAATAATGGTATTAACGAAGTAAATATTAGTTTTAATTTACTATTTATTATAATTTTATTTTTGGTAGGTATTTTAGTAGCATCATCTATGGTTATACCAGGTCTTTCAGGATCATTTATACTACTTTTGATTGGTTTTTATTATCCAATCGTTAAAATAGTTAATGAATTTATAAGGTTTAATGATTTGTTAATAAACTTTATATTTTTGTTTAGTTTCGGACTTGGCCTTTTATTTGGTATTGTATATATATCAAAAGCAATTAAATTTTTAATTGAAAAATATGAAACAAAAACATATTTTGCAATTTTAGGTTTCGTAGTTGCATCTATTATTAGTATATTAGAAGCATCAAACTTTAGAACTTGTAACATTAACTTATCACTTGGCATTTTGTTAATGCTTATAGGATTTTCAATCATTTATAAGATAGGAGACAGATAATATGAATTTAATAGAAAGTTTTATTTTAGCAGTCGTGCAAGGAATAACGGAATTTTTACCAATATCATCATCAGCACATTTAATTTTTACAAGAGAGATACTAGGAATTGGAATAAATTTAGATCCTGATGCTTATTTAGCATTTGACGTTGCACTACATTTAGGTACTTTAGTTGCGATACTAGCTTTTTTCTCAAAAGATTTTAAAGATATTGCAATCGATAGTGTAACTAAAGGAATTAAAACAACTAATGGTAAAATTGGTTGGTTTATTGTAGCAGGTACTGTGCCAGCTGCTATCGCAGGGCTTCTTTTTGAAGACGTTGTAACAGAATTTTTCAGAAGCAATTATATTTTAATAGCTATAGCACTTATCATTGTAGGTTTCATTATATTTATAACCGACAAGCATTTTAGTCAAAAGAAAAAAGTTAAGGATTTAACTTTTAGAGATGTTATGTTTGTAGGTTTTGCCCAAATGTTTGCCCTTATACCAGG
>SKFZ01000006.1 GCA_007117695.1 Bacilli bacterium | reverse complement strand
TACCGAATATATCATATCACTATCAGATGATGTAGTTGAAATTCCGCAAACGGGAGTTTATTTAAATTACTTACCATTTGCTATCTTAGGACTATCAACTATTGTATTTAGTGTTAAAAAATTAAAAGAATCATAAAAAATATGAAAGCACCGCATGGTGCTTTTTTTGTGGTATAATTTAAGTGGTGATAGTATGAAGAAAAAATACTTATTATTAATGTTTGTCGGTGTCATTTTAGTGTTGCTTTCATTAATCATTAAAGGTGATGATTTAAGAAAAACTAAGTTAGATGAGCATATAAAAGATCAATATACAGAAGAAATTAATAAAGAGTTAGATGATGAATTTTATATAGAGATAGACTTTGATGGAATAAAAGAAATAAACGAAGATGTTATAGGCTGGATTAAGATTCCAAATACTAAAGTCGATTATCCAATTTTACAAGGAAAAGATAATGAATTTTACTTAGATAGAAATATTAATAAAGAAAAATCGCGTCATGGATCAATTTTCATGGATTATAGAAATGTTTCCGATGGTTCAGATAGGCACACTATAATATATGGGCATCAGACAAGTGATGGTTCGATGTTTACTAGTTTAAATAAATTTAAAGATGAATCTTTTTTAAAAAACAATAATGTTTTTAAAATTAAACTGATTAATAATACATATACATATGAAATTTTTTCAGCGTACGTTACTGATACTAGTTTTTACTACATTATGACTAATTTTAGGAGTGATGAGTCTTTTGTTTCATATATTAATCAATTAAAAAACAAAAGTTATTTTAATAGTGACATAATCTTAAGTGAAGATGACAAAGTTTTAACTCTTTCTACTTGTTCTTATGAGTTTGATAATGCTAGGTTTGTTATACACGCAAGAATGATAAACTAAATGTAAAAAACCTTATAAAATAAACTATTTAATGGTATAATTTAATATAGTAAAGGAGAATCTTAATGGAATATTGGCATAATATTAAAAAAAGCGAAGTTTTAAAAAAACTAAAAACTAAAAAAGATAAGGGTTTAACTAATGATGAGGTTCAGTTAAGACTTTTAAAAAACGGGTTTAATGAACTTCCAAAAGAAAAACCCCATACTCTTGTGAGTATTTACTTAAAACAGTTTTTAATTCCACTGATTATGATATTGATGGTAGCGGCACTACTATCGTTTGTTATTGGTGAGTATTTAGAAGCTGGTTTTATTATGTTTGTAGTAATAGTTAATGCATGTCTTGGGGCATATCAAGAATGGAGTGCTGAGAGAAAAGCCAATGCCCTTCAAAACTTAATTAAAGATAAAGTTAAAGTAAAAAGAAACGGCAAAGCTATGGTTATCGAATCAGAGCAACTTGTAGTAGGGGATATTGTTTTATTTGAAGCCGGCGATAAAATTGCTGCAGATCTTAGAATATTAGATACTTACCAATTATCTATTGATGAAGCTTTTTTAACTGGTGAAAGTATTGCTATTGTTAAAAATGATAAAGAAGTCGATGAAGAAGCACCATTAAATGATAGGAAAAATATGGCTTATGCAGGTTCTACAGTTGTGTCTGGTCGTGGTGTTGGAGTTGTTGTTGAAACTGCCCTTAATACTGAGGTTGGTAAAATAGCAGAAAAAATAATTTATGCCAAAAATGAAAAACCACCACTAGTTCAAAGAATGGAGACTTTTACTAAACAGATAAGTGTTATTATATTTATTATAATTGGTATTATGGGAACTTATTTGTTTATTAATGGAACTACTTTAATTGAAATATTTCCATTTGCTATTACTCTTGCAGTGTCAGCAATCCCAGAGAGTCTTCCAATTGCAGTAACAGTTGTGCTTTCTATTGCAACTGTGAGAATGGCTAAGAAAAACGTAATAGTTAGAAAGTTAAATGCAGTTGAAAGTTTAGGTAGTTGTACTGTCATAGCGTCTGATAAAACAGGTACGTTAACTGTTAATGAACAAACTATAAAAAAATTAGTTTTTCCAAATGATGAAATTTATGAAGTTTCAGGCGTTGGTTATAACGGTAGTGGTGAAGTTTTTAAAAAAGATCTTAAAATAAATAAAAGAGAAAGTGAAAATCATTTAGATGATTTAATAATTACCTCAATGCTTGCAAATGAGGCTGAACTTTATAAAGATGAAAATGAAGAATGTTATAAGCACTTTGGGGATGCTATGGATGTTGCTTTTTTATCACTTGGATTAAAACAAGGTTATAATAAAGAAGATTTATTAAAACAAGTAAAACTATATGGTATTATTCCATATGCATCTGAAAACAGATATTCTGCAGCTTTTTATGAAAGTGAAGGAAAAACCTTTATTGGTATGAAAGGTGCCCCAGAAACGATTTTAAATCATTGTGATGCTATGTTTGAGGGCGGCAAAGAAAAAGGGTTAAATAAAGATAAAATATTAAAACAGGCCAAAGATATGGCAAATGATGGTTATAGAGTTTTAGCAGTTGCTAAAAAAAATGTTTCTTTTAACAAGAAAAAGGAATATGTAGAAGAAGATTTACAAAAATTAACTTTTGTCGGATTAGTTGGATTTGTTGATCCACTAAGAGAAGAAGTAATTGATTCTGTTAACAAATGTAGAAAAGCTGGAATTAAAGTTTTTATGGTTACAGGTGATCAAAAAGAAACGGCAACTAATATTGCTAAACAACTTCATTTAATTACTTCTAGTAAAAGAGTTGTCGATGGAACTGAACTAGAAGAAGCGCTAAATAAGAGTGATGAGCATTTTAGAAAATTAGTATTAAAATCTAAAGTTTTTGCAAGAGTAAGTCCTCATCAAAAACAAAAGATAGTAAACGTTTTAAAGGAGAATGGTGAATTTATTGCTGTTACGGGTGATGGCGTTAATGATGCACCTGCATTAAGGAGTTCTAATATTGGTGTTGCAATGGGGAGTGGAACAGATATTGCAATGCAAACAAGTTCTATGATTATTACAGACGACAATTTCATGTCAATAGTGTCTGGTGTAGAAGAAGGAAGATTTGCATATGACAACATTAGAAAAGTAACGTATTTGTTGATTTCTACCGCTATAGCAGAACTGTTAATATTTTCAGCCGCTGTGTTTATAGGGTCACCCCTTCCATTACTACCAGCACAAATATTGTGGTTGAATTTTGTTACAAATGGTATATTAGATATCGCTCTTGCTTTTGAGCCTGGTGAAAAAGAGGCTATGAGAAGGAAACCAAGAGATCCTGATGAAACAATATTCAATAAAGAAATGATAGTTCAAACATTAGTATCAGGGGTTTTAATGGCAAGTATTGCTTTTGGTCTATGGCTATATTTTTATGAATTTATGGGCTTTGGAGTATATGAATCAAGAGGTTTAATATTATTGTTATTAGTAATTATGGAAAATGTACATGTGTTTAACTGTAGAAGTGAAAGAAAAAGTGCATTTAAAATACCTTTTTTCCAAAATAGAGTTTTAATATATGCGCTAGCAGCACAAGTTGTTATTCAAGTTTTTGCAATGTATACACCATTTATGCAAGAAATACTACATATACCAACAATATCATTTGATAAGCTATTATTTTTAATAGGTAGTGCTATGCCGCTTATATTTGTAATGGAAATATATAAGTTTTTCAAAAGAAAGATACACGGATATAATTGATGAAAACTTTGTTTTCATCTTTTTATTAAAAATTTCAAATTTTTAAATTAAGAGGGTGGACACTTTATAAATGATATGGTAAGTTAGATATAGAATAGAAAAAGGGGAGTACAGATTAATGAAAAACAATTTTAGAAAAACAGAAAACAAAAAAGGATTTACGCTAATAGAATTATTAGCAGTAATAGTAATTCTTGCGGTTATAGCACTAATAGCAACACCAAGAATAATGGGTGCTATAGAAGAGGCAAGAATGAATTCAAATAAAAATAGTGTTTATGGAATAGTAAAGGCGGCTGAATCCTTATACGCTAGTAGTTTAATCAATGAAGAAGAAATCCAAAAAAACGAAAACATATTAGATCAAATTGAGTATAGCGGAAACAAACCAGATTCAGGAGAAGTAATTATCACGGAAAATAGTGATGTAAAAGCTGCTTTAGTATTTGGAGAAAAATGCTTTTTAAAAATAGGCACTGAAGTTGAGATAACTGATAACATTGAAGAGTGTGAAATTCCAATAGGTGATTTACCTGAAGATGAAAATATAGCATACATTTACGATTCAAGTAATGCAGGTGAAAATGCTACACCTTGTTTAATAGAAGGTAGTGAATTTACTCATATATTAGACAAAAGAGACGATGAAACATATAAAGTGACTATGATAGGTGAACAATGTTGGTTTGCTGAAAACTTAGCTTACACAGATAACGGTAATTTAGCTTGTTTAACAAACGAATGGAATGATGAAGCGCCATTTGATTCGTGTGATACCCACAGCACTGATTGGGGTACTGAAGTGTTGTATCAGTGGAATGCTGCGATGGATGGTTCAACTGAAGAAGGTTCACAAGGGTTATGTCCTATTGGATGGAATATACCTACCGATGATGAATGGACAGATTTAGAAAGAGCTGTATGTGATTATGCAGAAAATGCTGACTGTGAAACAACATTTCCATATGGAAGTGGTACAGAACGTGGTACTAATGAATCATCAAAATTAAAATCAGAAAATAATTGGGATGGTATAAATGCGGTTGGGTTTAACGCCTTACCAGCTGGTGATCGTTCACCTACAGTTGAACTTAACGGTGTTGGGTTTTACGCTTTGTGGTGGACATCTACTATCGAACCTACCGATGAATGGAGTAGCGATGCATGGAGAAGATATTTAGAAATGAATCAAGATGCTAGTGTTTATCGCCAACCTAATCGAAAAAATGCTGGATATTCAGTTCGTTGTATTTTAAATCAATAGTTAAAAAAAGAAAAACCGCACATGAAAAATTTTATTCATTGTTGCGGTTTTTAAATATAATCTTTTTGTTGTGTGCAATACATGTTATAATTTAAGTGGTGATTTTTATGAAAAAAGTTATTGTTGGAATGAGTGGTGGAGTTGATTCTTCAGTTGCGGCGATTTTGCTTTTAAAGCAAGGTTATGAAGTAGAAGGTCTTTTCATGAGAAACTGGGATAGTGATGTTAATAATGACATACTTGGAAACCCAGGTTTTTCTAGTGAAATTTGTCCACAAGAAGAAGATTACAATGATGCTAAAGCAGTTTGTGACAAACTTGGCATTAAATTACATAGAGTAGATTTCATAAAAGAATATTGGGATTATGTATTTACATATTTTTTAAATGAGTTAAAGAAGGGTAGAACACCAAATCCTGACATTATGTGTAATAAGTTTATTAAATTTGATTATTTTAAGAAAGAAGCAAAGAAATTAGGTGCCAATTACATTGCTACAGGGCACTACGCTAGAATAGAAAACGGATTATTAAAAAGAGGTGTTGATAATAATAAAGATCAAACTTACTTTTTATCACAGCTTAGCAACAAACAACTTGAAAACGTTTTATTTCCAGTTGGAGAGTTAAAGAAGGACGAAGTTAGAAAAATAGCAGAATCTAATAATTTAATTACAGCAACAAAAAAAGATTCGACTGGAATTTGTTTTATAGGCGAGCGTAATTTTAAAAAGTTTTTAGAAAATTACTTGCCTAACAAAAAAGGAAATATAGTAGATATAGAAACAAAAGATATTTTAGGAACTCACTATGGTTTAATGTATTATACGATTGGTCAAAGAAGAGGGCTAGATGTAGGTGGGACAAAATCAAGATTGTTTGTTGTTGGTAAAAACTTAGACAAAAATGATTTATATGTTTCTACAAATGAAGATTATTTGGTTACTACTAGTGCTAAAGTAGGGGAATTAAATTGGATTTACAAAGAAAAGTTAAACGAAGTTACAGCTAAATTTAGATACCGCCAAAAAGATTACGATGTTTCATTAGATTTTGTTAATGATAGTGAAGTTATAGTAAAATATCCGCAAGGTGTTAAATCTGTAACTCCTGGGCAAGCGTGTGTTTTTTATAATGGCGAAGTTTGCTTAGGCGGCGGAATTATTGAGGAAGTATACTTTAATGATGAAAAACTTTCTTACTTATAATTATACAATACTTTACACTTGACATTTGACCACGTAGTGATAAAATGATAGTAGGAGGTCTTGCGTATTATGGAAAGATTAAATGATATATTACACGAACTTGGAATATCTAAGGTAAAACTTGCAAAATTTTTAGGAGTATCTAGACAAATGATTTATAATTATTTGGATTTAGATGACATTAATAAATGGCCAAAAGATAAAAAAGTTATGCTTTTAAATTTGCTAGGTATTAAATCAGCAGATGAGTTAAAGGACATAAAAGTAGATACAGATTATATTATGGATGTTGAAGCAAGATTAAACAATATTTTTGTTCAAAATCAAACAGCTGATTATAATGAAACAACATTATATAAAGGTTTAAACAAAAAACAAAAAGAAGTTATGCATGATATTATTGATATTATGAAAGAAAGATTAGAAGAAGATAAAGATGATGAAGCTTATTATACATTTAAATATTTATACCACTTTCTTCAAGCACTTGATACTGCTAAAGAATTAAAATACATTTTAGCGTATATTTCTAAGTCTTTAGGTAATACTAAGGCTCTAGAGTATAAGTTTGACGATGATGAACAATTCATCTTTGAAAGTATTTTCTTCTCAGCTATGACACTATATAATAGTGGTGGTGCAAGTAAAACAAAGTTACAAGAATCTCATAAAAGGTTTGTAAACCAAATAGAAAACAAAATAGAAGATAAGTTAAGTCGTACATTGGAGTTGAATACTATTAAAGTTCAAGCTTTAAAAGAATTAGGATATACTGAAATTACAACTAATAATGCTTCAGAAGTTTTCGCAAAGATTGCAGAAATTCAATCTAGAAAGTTAAATGATTAAGATTAGTTATAAACTAATCTTTTTTTATAAAAAGGAGGAAGTATTATGAAATTAAAAATAGCTGCTTTAATAAATTTAATAGTAGCATTGTTTCATGCACTATTATCTTATTCACCAGCACTACTATTAGGACTTTTGATCCTAAGTGCACTATATTATTATGATACTGAGGTTAACAACAAAATTTTAGATAGGAAAAAATCATTAATTTTATTTGCAATAATTACTATACCATTGAATTTTATATCATCTATATTAGTATTTATCTCAGTTTTTGAAATAAAAGAGGAAAAAAAGGATCAACTTACAAGTGAACAAAAAAAGGTGGACATTTTATTAAAATTAGGAGCCTTTATGATAATTTTATCGGGGATTTTGCTAACTACAACTGCTGTAGATGCAATTAGTGACCCTGTAAAAGTCTTAATATTAATTGTTGTTTCAATACTTTTATATTCTTTGTCATACTTATGTGAATATAAACTTAAAATTAAAAAAACAGTAGAAACATATTTTAACTTATCGATGGCTTTCATAGTTATTTCATATTTGGCAGCCACACAATTTAACTTGCTTGGAGAAATGCTTAGAAACACTGATTTATCAGCAGCTATATTATTTACTATATCAATGATAACTGCATTTTTATCTAATAAAAAGTTTAATAAAAATATATATAAGTATTTAGCATTATCTTTTATGTTTTTAGCCATTAATATGTATTTAATTCATTTTAATGTTAATTTTGATATAAGGTTTTTAATATCACTGATTATTTTGAGCAGTTTAAATTTATTAGATAAGAAAGAATATTTAAACAAATTTTTAGCATTCTCTTTTATTGTATTTACACCATTGTTTTATTTGCTAAACATTAATCAGTTTAATAATTTAATTATATTAATTGTTATTGTTGGAATATTAAATGGTAACTTATACCATGAACATATTAAAAGTGTTTCAAGTGAAACTAAAAGTGTTTTAATATCATTTGCGACATTATTAATTTTATTTTCATCAGTTATGAGAATAGAGCAAATAAGTGTAGAAAATAAGTTATTAGTAGTAACAATAATTTTCGCTGCTATATATTTTAAAACTATATTTGTTACTTTGTCTAAGCTAATTAAACTTCACTTAAGAATAATGATAAATATAGGGTTTTTAGCAATAATTTTACTTGCAAACACTAGCTTATTTCAAGGTTTATTAAATGTAGATAATAGTACTAATTTAGTAATAGCATCTATTATATTAATAACTAATTTGTTTTTTATTCTTTTTGATAATAAAGACTTCAAGTTAGAGCATTACTTACAGCCGATTAAGATCATACTATTTATATATTTCGCTCTTGCTACTATAAATATAGGTGTTAATTACATTTATCATATACTATATTTAATAACATTTTTGCTAGTATTATTTTTCAAAGATAATAAAATGAAATATATTTATTTGACAACCACTTTTATACTAATTGTAAATTCTTTGTTAATGTTTGATAGCGTTAGTAATTATATAGCTTTATTACATATTTTCATACCTTTATTTGCTTATGTTTATTTAAATAGGGGAGAATATAACCAAACTTTAAAAACGATTGCTTACAGCGCTTTTTTACTCATATTAGTTGCAGAGTTAGCTATAGTAGGTAACATTATTTCAAATAAATTTGATGGGTCATTAATCGCATTAATTGTTTTGGTTAATTTAGCAAACTTTTATAAAAAAGATAAAGAACTATTTCCAATAACAAAATACATTTTAACAATACCAATGATAACACTTATTATAAATAGTGATGTCATTTTTGAAATAAATATTATGTTAACTAGAATTGTTTTACTGTATTTATTATATGTATTAAATTTAACTATTTTGAAAGAACATAAGCAATCAAAATATATAAATATTGTACTATTATCATTAATAATGGCTTCATTAGTTTTCATACAAAATATATTTATCGGTATATTTATTGGAATCTTAAGTTTAAGTATTATATATTTAAGTTTTAAATTTAAAAAGTATTCATATGTATTTTATGTAGCTATAGTTTCAATTATAATTAATTTAATAGTTCAATTAAGAGATATATGGCAAAGTATACCATATTGGGCATACTTATTGTTAACTGGACTAACATTAATCGCAGTAGTAACATATATAGAACTTAAAAAACAAAACAAGTAATAGTATCCATGTGCCAAACACACAACTTCGCATAATGTATATTATGTTAACTAAAGTATTATAATAAAAGCACTCTTTAAATAGAGTGTCTTTTTTTATAACTTAGATAAGATACTATCCCCTTTTTCTGGTTGTTCTAATTCAAAGTTTTCAGCGATAGTTGCGCCGATATCAGCAAAGCTAAACATTTCTCCAAGATCTTTTCCTTTCCTAAAATTACGATTATATACGATTAAAGGAACATTTTCTCTTGTGTGATCTGTACCTTCATGTGTAGGATCATTACCATGATCTGCTGTTAATATTAATAAGTCATCTTCTCTTAGTAATACTTTTAATAAAGGTAAATTCATATCAAATTCCTTTAAAGTGTTTGCATACCCTATTATATCTCTTCTATGACCAAATAAAGAGTCAAAATCGTTTAAATTAGCAAAACAAATACCTGTGAAGTCTTGTTTCATTAATCTGGCTATTTTATCTATACCATCCATGTTATCTTTTGTTTTTATTTCATCTGTTATACCTTTTTTGTTAAAGATTTCACTAACCTTCCCTATCGATATCACAGAATATCCCATTTCTTTTAATTCATCTAAAACAGTTCTTTTATTAGGGTTTAATGAGTAGTCTTTTCTGTTTTCGGTTCTCTTGAAGTTTCCAACATTACCAATAAACGGTCTGGCGATCACTCTACCAACTCGCCATTTTTCACTTTCAGTTATTTTTCTAGCTGCCTCGCAAATGTCATACAACTGTTCTAAACCAAATGTCTCTTCATGAGCAGCAATTTGCATAACACTATCTGCAGATGTATAAATTATTGGTTTGTTAGTTTCCATATGTTCTTTTCCTAGTCTTTCGATTATTTCTGTTCCAGATGCTTTTTCGTTACCAATAAACTTATGCTTTGTAATTTTTTCTAGTTCATTCATTAGTTCATCTGGAAATTTATCAAAAGTGATAGGCGGATTATTAGATTCAACTCCAACCATTTCTAAATGGCCTGTTAATGTATCTTTACCTTTGCTAGCTTCATGAATTCTACCATAATGTGAATTTGTTTCAGCTTTTTCTAACTCAACTAAATTTAAAAGTCCTGCTTCAGTTAAATAAGGAAGCTTCATCTTTGTTCTGAAAATTGTATTATATACTGTATTTGTCCCCTCATCGTTGTACTCAGCAGCATCTTTAGCACCGCCAATACCAACCGAATCTAAAACAACTAAAAATATTCTTTTATATTTCATGTTTACCCCTCTTTCTTACTATGTGGATGAAATTCATCATAGTTTTCTTTTATTTTATCCTTTGCAATATGTGTATATATTTGAGTTGAAGAAATATCTTCATGCCCTAATAGTTCTTGTATACTTCTCAAATCAGCTCCGGCATCTAAAAGATGTGAAGCAAATGAATGTCTTAATGTATGTGGCGAAAATTCTTTTTTCACGCCTGTTTGAATAGCAATTTGCTTTAATATTTTATATACACCTTGTCTAGTAAGTTTACCTCCCCTACTATTTAAAAATAAAAATTCACTAGTGTTACCTTTTAAAAATTCACCTCTAAATTGATTGATGTATATAGTTACTGCGACTAAAGAATATTCACCAAGTGGAACAATTCTTTCTTTGCTGCCTTTTCCTCTAGTTCTTAGGATAGCGTTTATAATGTCTATATCACTCATTTTAATATTAATAATTTCGCTTACTCTAAGACCTGTAGCATACATTAATTCAAGTAGTGCTTTATTTCTATAACTAAATTTATCACTTAATTTAAGATTTAAAAGCTTTTCGATGTCTTCTCCTTCAAGTACATTTGGTAGGCTTTTTTTAACTTTAGGCATGCCTACATTCATAAGCGGTGAATCATCAACTACTTTTTCAATCATCAAATATTTATAAAAACTTCTTAAACTCGATAAATTTCTTGAGATTGATTTTGGTGTATTTAACTCTTTTTTTAAATGTGTTAAATACTTATTCATATCTTTTTCATCAATTTTTTTAATACTTTTGGTGTCAAAAAACATTCGAAATTTATTTAAGTCCCTTTTATATGCGGATAAAGTGTTTTTACTATATTTTTTATCGATCATTAAATAATCAATAAAATCAGTAATTAATTCATCTAAATTTATCATACACTCACCTATCATAATTATAGCATACTTTTATAATAAAAAAACCTTTATTTACTATTGTTTATACCCTATTAAAAAGGAATTTATATAACATTTTTCAAAACATTAGATATTTCGCCTTCATGAAGGACTACTAGTTCATGTAAAGGTCTGGTCATCGAAACATATAAAAGCTTCAAATCTAAATCGTTGTTTGAATTGTATGTTTTTTCACTTGCATCATTAATGATAGTCGCATCAAATTCTAATCCTTTTGCCAAGTAAGAAGAAATGATGCATACGCCTTTATTATACTGTCTATTATTTTCTGAAAAAACATCGATATTAAAGTTCTTTTTTTCAAAATCAGAACTTAATTCATTAATTTCTTTTTGTGTTTTACAAATGATAGAAATAAACATTAATCCCCTGTTTTGCATATCGCTTATTTTTTCAATTAAATAATCTATTTTGTCAACTTTAGAAATTTGGTTAAAAATAACGTTTTTTCCGTGTCTAATTACAGGCTTAGCTGGTTCTAACCCTAAATTAGTTGTTATGCTATTAGCAGCATTCATTATTTCTACAGTTGTCCTGTAGCTTTTAGATAATCTCATTTTTTTAGTGTTATTTTCAAAAGTATATTTATTTACACTTTCCCAATTTTCAATCCCACGATATGAATAAACAGCTTGTGCTAAGTCGCCAAAGATTGAAAACGTACTGTTTTTCATAACCGAATTTATCACAAAAAAGTTAAAATCTCCTAAATCTTGTGCCTCATCTATTACTACATGTTTATATTTTTCGTATTCACCAGAGCCATGAAGCTTGTATTTTAAGTACATTAAGGCTGGTAAGTCCTCGATGTCAACTTTTTTCTTAATTATATTTTTTCTAGTTTCTTTCTGCAATTTTATTATATCTATAGTTTCTGTATCGATATACTTTTCAATGTCATTAATGAAATTTTTATACAATGTTAAAATTTTAGTATCAACTTTAGAAAAATGTTGCTTCAATATCTTTTTACAACCGGATTCAATTTCTTTTTTATATAAGTTTTGTTTTTTAATAATTGAATAATCATTTTGTTTGTCTGCTAAAATATATAAGTGGTCTCTTGATTTTTCATGAATGCTAACAGCATTAAACAAAATATTTTTACTTAAATATAAAATAGTTTTGTTTACTTTACTTTTAATATCTTTATTATCATTTTCTTTGCTATATACTTTATAGATCGTACTATAATCAAGAACTTCAAAATCACCTAACATAAGACCTTTTGTAGGCACTACCTTTTCATCAAAATCTTTAATAAACATATCTAGTGCATACTTATAGTTCATTGATGTTTTAAACTTATCAATTTCAGTGTTTTCTTCACCTTCAATTATTTTTAGCAATTTATCTGAAGAATTATTAACTTCAAAATTTTCACCTATATATTTTTTTACTAGTTCTTCAAAAGTTAATTGTAATACATTCCCAACATCTAAGTCAGGTAATACGCTAGATATATAATCGATAAAAATATTATTAGGTCCTATAACCATGAATTGATTTGGCTTAATATTTTCTTTATAGTTATACGCCAAAAATGCGATTCTATGTAGTGCCACAGTGGTTTTACCACTTCCTGCTACTCCTTGAACTATTAAGTTAGAAGTAATATTTTCTCTGATTATATCATCTTGTTCTTTTTGAATTGAGGCAACTATATTTTTTAAGCGACTATCGGCATTTGTAGTTAAGTATGGTTTTAGTAGTTCATCACCCGATATTGCATCAACATCCATATAATCTATTAGTTTTCCTTCTTCTATAGTAAATTGCCTTTTTAGCCCAAGATTACCTTCAATTAAGCCTTCTGGAGCATGGTAAGATACTTCGCCTATTCTATTACTATAATAAAGTGATGCAACTGGTGCACGCCAATCCACTGTAATCATGTTACTATCAAAATCAATCACTCCAACTTTACTTATATAAAGCTTTTGAGTTTCTTTTTGATCATTTTCTTTGAAATCAATTCTTGCAAAATAAGGTTTTTTTTCGTTCTTAGAAAGATTATTTAACTTTAATGTATTTAATTCCATAAACTCGGCTAATAAAAAAGGATCTTTAACACGACTAGGTAAACTATTTAAGTACATTTTAGTGTCTTCAGATATTGTTTTAATCGAGCTTATTGTTTCATCTAATTTTTTCTTTTCTTCTAAAATATCATC
>SKFZ01000015.1 GCA_007117695.1 Bacilli bacterium | reverse complement strand
TTTTTGTTGTAATCAACATATAAATATGCTGCTTCTTTAATTAACGCATAAGTAATATCATCAATTCTATCTTCATTTCTTGTAAATTGATTAATAATTGGTGGAAGCACAATTAGAGAAATCGCTCCAATTATAACTAATACACCTAACAGTTCTGCTAATGTGAACCCTAATTTTTCTTTTATCATATGGCCTCCTATTTAACAATCTTCTTTAATTTCTAAGCTTTTTATTATAAAATTGTCTGCTTCTAAATAAGCAAACATATTGGTATTAATTTTACTACCATTAGCATAATATAGTTGTTTGTCTAAGTAGTTATTGTATACTAACTCGTCTATTTTTATACAATAAGATGAATCTTTTTCAATATTATTATCACTAATGTATAAATTTGCTGCCTCAATAATTAAAGTTTCTGTCACTTCATCAATTTTATTTTCACTTTCAGTAAACTGATTAATTATCGGTGGCAAAACGATAATACTAATAAAAGAAATAATTAATATAACCGATAGAACTTCCATTAAAGTAAATCCTTTTTTCATAAGTACCCTACTTTCATACTATTTATTATAATCAATTATATCATAATTAATTATTAATTTTAACTATCTTAACTGATGTTTTAAAATAGTGTATAGTATTTAATTTTTGTTAAACAAGTGTATATAAATATGATATACTCATATTATTAGGAGGTAATTATGAACACTAAAGTAATGTTATTAATACTAGATGGGTTTGGTTTTAGGAAAGAAGACCATGGAAATGCCGTTTTAAAGGCTAGAATGCCTAAATATATGAGTTTATATAATAAATACCCTCATTCCTTATTAGAGGCCTCAGGAGAGCTTGTAGGACTTCCAGAAGGACAAATGGGTAATAGCGAAGTTGGTCATATGAATTTAGGTGCTGGTAGAGTTGTATACCAACCTTTAATGTTGATTAATAAAGAAATTAAAGAAAATAAATTTAAAAGCAATATAGTATTAAACGATGTGATAAATCATGTTAACGAAAATGATTCAAAACTACACATTATGGGACTATTATCAGATGGAGGTGTTCACTCCCATATTGACCATATAATTGAAATGATTGATATGGCTAGTTTGAAGGGTGTTAAAAAACTATATATTCATGCATTTACTGATGGTAGAGATACTCACTTTAATATTAGTGATAAATTTATAAAGGAAATACAGGAAAAATTAAATGAAGTTAACTTAGGGAAAATCGCAAGTATATCTGGAAGGTTTTATTCAATGGATAGAGATAATAAATGGGATAGAACCAAAAAAGCATACGATATAATTGTTAATGGTAATGGTAATGTCCATGACGATCCATTACTATTTATTGAAAGTGAGTTTCAAAAAGAAATATATGATGAGTTTTTAACCCCTACTCTATTTGATAGTAATGGAATAGTTGAAGATAATGATGGAATTATGTTCGCAAATTTTAGAACCGATAGAGCAACCCAACTACTAAGCGCGATTACTAATAATGAATTTGACGCTTTTGATACAAAAAAGTTGAAAAACATAAAACTTGGCGCTTTAATGAAGTGTAATGAAAAAGTAATTCATTCTGAAGCTTTTAAATTAGAAAAGTTAGAAAACACTTTAGGAGATTATTTATCTAAAAATAATTTAACTCAACTTAGAATAGCAGAAACAGAAAAATACGCCCATGTTACTTATTTCTTTGATGGTGGTGTTGATAAAGAAATTGAAGGTTGTAAAAGAATATTAATAAATTCACCAAAAGTTAGAACATATGACTTAAAACCTGAGATGAGTGCTAAAGAAGTTAAGAGTAAAGTTTTAAAAGAAATGGGAAAACACGATTTTATTTTATTAAACTTTGCTAATCCAGACATGGTTGGTCACACAGGAAATATGGTTGCAGCCATTAAAGCATTAGAAAAACTAGATAAATATGTTTATCAAATTTACAAAAAAGCTAAAAACGAAAATATAGTTTTATTAATAACAGCAGATCATGGTAATGTTGAGGAAATGCTCGATGATAACAACAAAGTTTTAACCTCACACACAACTAATAAAGTACCTTTTATAGTTTGTAGTAATGATTATCAATTAATTGATGGCAAACTATCAGATGTTGCTCCTACTATATTGAAAATAATGAATCAAAAAATACCAAAAGAAATGAACAAAGATACCTTAATTTAATAAATAAAAAACAATTTAGAATTAACTAAATTGTTTTTTTATTATGGACATGTACCCCATACTGGCCTTGGAAGAACCCAACTATCTGCTAGATGATCAAAAAGTCCAGGTTTAACGTCTTGGTGTTGAACACACCAACCACTTAAATCTTGATTAAAGCTTGATGCACCCCAAAAAGTATTACCAAAAGTTGTAACATTGCTTACATTCCAACCACCAATATTTTGATTAAAAGAACTTGCTCCACGGAACATTTCACCTATACTCGTAGCTTCCGAGGTGTTCCAACCACCAATATTTCTATTAAAAGCCGATGCATCACGAAACATTGATGAAAAATTTGTAACATTACTTGTATTCCAGGAACTTATATTTTGGTTAAAGGAACCTGCACTTGCAAACATATTTCTAAAGTCGCTGGCCGCCGATACATCCCAGTTTCTAATGTCTCCATTAAATACTGTTGCACCATTAAACATATTACTAAAGTTAGTCCCATTAGAAACATTCCAATTGTTTAGTGGTTGATTAAATACTATCGCATTTCTAAACATCATTGAAAAGTCTTCAACATTACTTACATCCCAAGAATTAAGACTTCTATTAAAAGAACTGTTTCCATCAAAGGCATATCTCATATTAGTAACATTACTTGTGTCCCAAGATGAAACATTTGGGCTATTAAAATTTTCGGCCCTGGTAAACATAGATTCAATTGATGTTATACTACTCGGTAAAACTGCTGAAACGCCAGTTACTTTCTCAGGGGTTAAACCAGAATCACAACCAAAGATGAAGCCGCCTTCAACTAACCTACAGAAAGATATCCTGCTTGGTTCGCCATATATAGTGACATTTTTAGTACCACCTGATCCAAAGGTATGTAATAATCTATCACTAGATGAGGTTTCACTATACTGACTACCTTCCCAATGAACTATGACTTCACTACTAGTATTAATTACTAAACCAAAATCCCTATCTCCACTTGGAATAGAAGCAGTAAAAGTGAAGGCAGGATCTTCTAAAACTTGGTATGTATTAGATGTTACTGTTGTTTGCGTTCCTGCATTATTACTAGCTCTAACTTGAATTACAGTGTTTCCTTTTTGATTTAAATTTACTTGATAAGGACTACTCAAATTAAACCATGATCCATAACTTGAACCATTGTTAGTAGAAATTCTAGCTTGAACACTACTAGTATCTAGTCCTGATATCGTAGAACTGAAAGAAGGTGTAACTGTTACAGATTCACTATAACCTGATGAATTTGGTGAAAGAGTAATTGACATAGATTCTTTATCTATATTAAATATGCCACTAGATAAAGTTGTACAATTCCCTGCATTATCACAAGCCTCAGTTTGAATTCTTCGCACTCCACTATTTGCTAAGTTTTGCTCAAAATCACCACTTCTACTAGCCCAATCCCCATAACTTGAACCACCATCACTTGATAGTCTTCTTCTAATAGTGTCTATTCCAGAACCACCATTTTCTTCTATTGTGACATCTACATACTGGGTTTGGTTGGTCCAGTTTGAATGATCATTTGGTGAATAGCTAATTGTTGGGGCTATTTTATCTATTCTAACTAGAGCATTTGAAATCAAACTATATGTGCCTGCGTTATTTCTAGATCTAGCTTCTATTTCATATTCACCCATTGATGAAAATTCAATTGGGTTGCTATATGTTTGCCATGAACCACCATTTACTCTATATTGTATCAAATCTATTCCAGAACATGTCGGTGATGCGGATATTGAAATAGTTCTATTTTCATTTGTCCAACTACTTGAACCACCAGTTATCGTAGGTGCACTTGGAGTTTGACTATCAACTCTATAAATATTTGATCCTTCAATTACTTCAGCACCAAATGAGTTTGACACTTTAGCCCACAAATAATATTCACCACAATCTGAAGGTGTTGTCACTGTGTCACCACTACTAAATGAATTTGTAAATTCACTTGGTTGATTTGCTTCTGTTGTCCACTCATATTCACTACTAGTAATTAAAACACCATTAATATTAATAATTGCACTATTATCTGATTGCCAGTCACTACTCCCATCTGGATCAAAAGAAATCGATGGATATTCTCTTAAGTAAACTAAGAAAATATCTTCAGTTTGTGATTCACCATTATTATTTAAGACTCCTGTCCCTTCGTTTACATTTGCAAGTTCATTATCTATTGTTGCATTATTTTGAATAATAAAATTTTCGCTAAAAGCAAAATCACCTAATGTAGTAACATTGTCTGAAAGCTCTAACTTTTCAATTTTATTATTTCTAAATGCATTAGCTGAAATAGTTTCAACATTATCTGAAATATTAATATTATTAATATTGTTATTCCTAAATGCTCCTTCTGAAATGTTTGTAATTGTATTTAAAATATTTACACTAGCTATTTCATTATTTAAAAATACTTCTTCTTCCAAAGTGGTTAAGTTTCCTTTTAAAATTAAACTATTAATTGAATTATTACTAAATGCATTTCTTCCCAAGTTGTTTAACTCAACTGGTAAATTAATAAAGTCTAATGAATTATTATTAAATGCATAGCTTGCAATAGAATTTACAACATGAGGGATTCTAACACTACGAATGCCTTTACTATTAAAAGCATTACTTCCTATAACTCTAATTGTTTCTCCTTCTATTACATATGGTATAACAACACTACTTCCACACTCAGCATCATAATTGACAATAGTATCACCATCAACTTCAAAACACGAAGGATCAGTAGTCAATATATTACTACAATCGCCTTCACCGATAATTACTGTTCTAATAATAGTTGATGAACCATCAGCAGTTGATACCGTATACCTAGCATAATACATTCCTGATGATTGATTATCTAATGAAGCTAGGCTTGTGCCATTACTGTTATTATAAGAAATAGAATATGTTAAACTGTCACCATTAGAGTCATATGCTCTAGCTCCTTTTTCGACATATGCAGAATATTCACAAACATATTCCACTAAGTCACCAACTAAGCTAATATTAACTAAATTTAAGTACCCTTCTTCGCTTACTATCACTTCGAATTCAAAAATATCACCAACTCTACTAATTTTAATTACAGTCTCCCCACTAAAATTTTCATTTGTGATTGGGTTTACAATATCACCATCTAAGTAACCACTTAATTTTAATTGGTTTAAAGTAATATATACGAATTCTCCCTCGCCTAGAGAATTTATATGAATATTATCTATAGAAAAATTGTTAGCCGCCATTTTTATAGTTCTAATTTGTGTTTCATATGAATTTTGTCTGTATCTTTCAATACCACGTTCAATATTTGGAACAATAATAATTGCAATAATTCCAAGAATTATAATTACAGCCATTAACTCTATTAATGTAAAGCCTTTTTTCATATTATCTACCTCTTTTAGTATTTATTTATAATTAAATTATACCATATATAAAAAAACATTGATAAAAATATCAATGTTCTTTTACACTTACCATTCATTATTAACAGTACACGTGATTCCGCCTGCAGTTCTCAAATTTCCTGCATTATCAGTTGCCCTTCTTTCAGATATCCACATGCTCCCACCAGGGTTTGATCCAGTCCAAGTTCTTAGGCCTGTTCCAGATCTACATCTTCTAACACCTAAATAAGTAACACATGTTTGATTTACTCCACTATGTCCGTCAGTAGCATTTAGCCATACTGAGAAAGTAGAAGTACTCCTTTTATATCCACATGTTATTGCCCCAATAGTTGGTGCAGTATTGTCGAGTCTAAATCCATTAGACCTACTTGTTCTACAATTTCCAGCATTATCACACATTCTAGCCCACAAGTAAATCGTCCTAGTTCCAGAGCTGTTCGTTCTTGTGCCTCCACTTGTATGATTATATTGGATAGTTGAATTAGATACACCACTAGATGCTGTTGACCAAATGTATCTAAAGAAGTTTTGACCACTTACACCTGGGCTACCGGATAAAGTAGTACTTTGACTTCGCCTCCATACAGTGCTTCCATTCGGGGAAAAACTAATTGATGGCGTTGAAAAGTCAAGCCTATAAACACCACTCGTACTAGTTCTACAATTTCCAGCGTTATCACAAGTATTAACTTGTATTCGACGTTCTCCAGAAGCAGTCAACCCTTGGGTGAAGTTTCCACTTCTATTTGCCCATGAACCATAGCTTGATCCATTATTTGTTGAAAGTCTTCTTCTAATTGTGTCAATACCAGATAAATTATCACTTATGGTTACTGAAACACTTGGATTAGTATTGCTCCAACTTGTTCTGCTATTTGGGGAAAAACTTACAGTTGGGGCTGTTTTGTCTATTCTATATACCCCACTAGTTACAGTTCTACAATTTCCTGCATTATCACATGCTTCTGTTCTAAGCCTTCGTTCACCTTCGCCGGTAAAATTGACAGTGAAATTCCCTGCATGTGTCCTCCATGAACCATAACTTGATCCATTATTGCTAGATGTACGTCTTCTAATTGTGTCTACGCCTGATAAACTATCACTAATCGTTGCCGAAACCGACACATTAGTATTATTCCAACTTGTTCTACTATTCGGTGAATAACTTATCGATGGGGCTGTTTTGTCTATTCTTATAGTTCCCGTTGTTACAGTTCTACAGTTCCCAGCATTATCACATGCTTCTGTTTGAACACGACGTTCCCCTTCACCGGTTAAGTTTACGTTATAATCACCAGTCCCATTATTCCATGAACCATAACTTGATCCATTATTGCTAGAATATCTTCTTCTAACAGTTGCAACACCCGAACGACTATCTGTAATAGTTGCGTAAACTCTAACATTAGTATTGTCCCAACTTGTTCTACTATTTGGTGAATGACTTATTGTTGGGGCTGTTTTATCTATTCTGTATACACCACTCGTACTAGTTCTACAATTTCCAGCGTTATCACACACTTGAACTTGCAGCCTTCGTTCACCTTGTCCAGTAAAATTAACACTAAAGTTGCCGCTTTCATTTGTCCATGACCCATAACTAGAACCATTATTACTAGATGTTCTTCTCCTTACTGTATCAACACCAGATAGACCATCACTAACGTTTACAGATACCGATACATTAGTATTATTCCAAGTTGTTCTACTATTTGGTGAAAAGCTTATACTTGGGTTTGTTTTATCAATACGGTAAGGTCCACAGTTAATAGTTCTACTATTTCCTGCATTATCAGTTACCTCAACATTTAGTCTTCGCTCACCTTCACCGGTGAAATTAACACTAAAATTTCCACTTTCATTTGTCCATGACCCCCAGCTTGATCCATTGTTAGATGAGGTTCTTCTTCTAATAGTGTTTATACCAGACATACTATCACTAACATTTACTGATACTGATACGTTAGTGTTATCCCAACTTGTTCTATTACTAGGGGAACAACTTACCGATGGACTTGTTTTATCTATTCTATAAACACCACTTGTGCTAGTTCTACAATTTCCAGCGTTATCACACACTTCTGTTTGAATTCTAAATTCACCATCACTAGTTAAATTAACATTAAAATTACCACTTTCATTTGTCCATGACCCATAACTAGAACCATTATTACTTGATAACCTTCTTCTTACGGTATTTGTGCCCGATATATCATCACTAACACTTACAGATACTGATACATTAGTATTATTCCAACTTGTTCTGCTATTAGGTGAATAAGTTATTGAAGGTAGTGTTTGATCTATTCTAACTGTTTCAGATGAAACCATACTATATGTTGAAGCATTGTTTCTTGTTCGAGCATCAATTTCATATATCCCATTGGATGATATAACTATTGGGTCTTCATAAGTCTGCCAACTTCCACTGTTGATTCTATACTCTGTTTGTTCTACACCTGAGCAAGTTGAAGTTTCATTAATAGAAATTGTAACATCATTATTAACCCAAAAATCACTTACACCAATAATTTCTGGAGCACTTGGAGTGCCATTATCAAATCTAAATCTATTACTTGATTCAATAGTTTCGTTATTATGCCTATTATGTGCTCTAACATGTAAGTAATAATCACCACAATAATAATCAACAGGTGTTGTAATTATATCCCCACCAGTAAATGTATTTTCAAATATTGAAGGAACATCACTACTATTAGACCAAGTGTATTCTTTTTCTAATATATGATATCCATTTGTTGTAACGATTGTAAAGTGACTGTCACTCCAAGAATCCTCACCATTTGGATCAATTGTAATAGATGGGTACTCTCTTAAATATACTAAGAAAATATCTTCATTTTGATTATCTCCATTATCATTCAAAATAGAGTTACCCTCATTAACACTAGCAACATCGTTATCAATAGTTGCATTTCCTTGAATGATATTATTATTTCTAAAAGCGTTATTATCAATTGTTAATAAGTTGTTTGATAACTCTACTTTTTCAATATTATTGTTTCTAAAAGCACTTTCTAAAATACTAGTAATACTATTTGGAAATTCTATATTAACTATTTGATTATTTTCAAAAGCACTAGCTTCAATCACTAAAAGATTATTTGAAAAGGACAAATTTCTAATATTATTATTTTTAAATACTTCTTCACTTAAAACACCAATTCCGCTCAACAAAATGACTTTGTCAATGTTGTTGTTACTAAACGCATTTCTTCCTAAATGATTAATTTCAACAGGTAAATTAATAAATTCTAAATTATTATTATTAAATGCATAATCCATTATATTATTAACGATACTTGGAATTCTAACATTACTTATTTCCTTACTTTCAAATGAATGCTCTGAGATGCCTCTAATAAATTCCCCATCAATACTATATGGAATAATTACGTTACTACCACAATCCTCATTATAGTCAATAATATAGGACCCATCAACTGTAAAACAAGACGGATCAGTAGTTTTAATATTACTGCACTCAGATTCTCTAACAATTACAGTTCTAATTATTGTAGAAGCACCTTGATCAGTTGTAACACGATACCTAACATAGTAAACTCCACTAGTAACATCATCTAGTGATATTAATGTCCCACCAAAACTATCAGTATAAGTAACCTCGTATTCTGCTACAAATCCATTATCGTCATAAGCATTAACACCTTTTTCAATATAAGCAGAGTGTTGACAAATATACTGAACTAAGTCTCCAATCAAAGAGACATTGATCGCTGATGCATACTCAGAATACTCATCTGTAATAACTTCAAATTCAAAAATATTATCTACCCTCGTAACTTTAATAAGAGTATCACCACTAAAGTTTTCGCCAGTCATTGGGTTTATTATATTTTCTTCTAAGTACCCACTGATTTTCAATTGATCAAGTGATAAATAAACAGCCTCATCTTCACTAATAGAATTTATTTGAATATTATCTATAGAAAAATTGTTAGCTGCCATTGTAATTGTTCTAATTTGAGAATTATAAGAACTTTGCTTATATAGATCTATCCCTCTTTCTATGTTTGGAATAATTATTATAGCAAGTATACCTATAATAACTACAATCCCCATTAATTCTGCTAGTGTAAATCCTTTTTTCACTCAAAGTACCTCATCATTCTATGTTATTTTCTACTTAAAATTATATCATACTTTACATACTCTTTTCATTAAAAAAAAGATATTTTATATCTTTTAATTATTTTCAAATTCTAATTTTTCAACATTTTCTAGTGTTTCTAAAGGAATTTCAAAAACATAATCATCAATCCCTAAAACTTCCCAACTATAAGTTACTAATACATCATAAACATCTATCTTAAAACTAATTTTACTTAAGATGTCATCTTCAAAATGTATTATAGTATTAAAGTGGTCTACATAATTTTCTTCATCGTCAATTAAAAAATCATGTAATTGATCATCTACTATTTTTACTTCATACGTGTTTTTCCCAACTCTTCTTAAACTTGATTCATCAATGTTTTGTAAAAATGAAAAAATATTTTTAAGTTCATTTTCAAACTGCATAAAGTTATTTAAATATGCCTCTTCAGGACTCATTTCAAACATTTTCCATTGATTATTTTCGATATAAAAAAAATTATATCCTTGATCGGTTTTCTCATAATAATGATGGTCTTCAAAAGTGCTTTCAACAAACACATTTTTCATTAGAAATTCAAAACTTAAATCTTCCATATCATATTTTGCAATTAAATCAAATTCAACTCCGTCATCAAAACTTGCGACATAATTAACTCTAATGCTACTAGCATCATTAAATTTATTAAGTGAGTTTTCTAAATCTTCTATTACACCTTTAGTTCCACAACCGGTTACTAATAACAGTGTAAATATAAATAATACATTTTTTCTCATGTTTCCTCCTACATTAGTATATTAGCATAATTTTTTTAAATAAAAAAGACCTTTTTAAAGGTCTAATTTTAGTAATTTTCCGCTAAAAGTTCATAATGAGCTTTTGGATGATCACAAACCGGACAAACTTCTGGTGGTGTTTTAGAAACATGAATATGTCCACAATTTCTACACTTCCAAGAAGTTTCGATTGGAGATTTAAATACTACTTCTTTTTTAATGTTTTCTAAAAGTTTAGCATATCTCTCTTCGTGTTCTTTTTCAATTTTAGCAACACCTTCAAATAGTCTTGCAATATCATCAAAACCTTCTTCTCTTGCCTCTTTAGCAAAATTAGCATACATATCTGTCCATTCGTAGTTTTCACCTTCGATACAGATTTTTAAGTTTTCAGGTGTTGGAAGAACACTCCCACCCATTAACTTTTTAAACCAAATTTTTGCATGCTCTTTTTCGTTCATTGCAGTTTCTTCAAAAAATGCACTAATTTGTTCATATCCATCCTTTTTCGCTTGCTTAGCAAAATATAAATATTTAGTAAATGCTTGTGCTTCTCCTGCAAAAGCTTCCTCTAAATTTTTTTCTGTTTTTGTTCCTTTTAAATTCATAATTTCCTCCTCCTATATTAAAATTATAACACTTTTGATAATAATTATCAATTACTCTTCAAAATTAAATTCAACATACTCTGCTGCTTTTATTTCTTCTGATAATTCAAATTCATAATCATTTAAACTTAAAATTTCCCACTTAAATAAAGCATTCTCTTCATCAACATTAACTTCGAATTCTATTTTCTTTAAATTATTACCCTCAAATGTCAAATGCACTTCAAAATAATCATACTCAATAACTTCATCACTAAAAATATATGAAAACAGACTATCATTGTTTACCTTAACTAAATAAATGTTTTCATCAACAATAGAAATATTTTCTTCATCAACATTTCTTAAAAAAGAAAATGGTTTTTCTAATTGATTTTCATATAACATTGAATTTCCTTCAAAAATTAACTCATAATCATCACTGAAAGTATAATACCAATTTTCTCCTTCCCTTAAATAATAAAAATTATATCCGTCTTCTACCTTTTCATAATACTCGGCAAATTCATATTGTTCTTGTTCATATGTGCTTACACCTACATGTTTAAAACTCTCTTTTTGAAAGTCATATTTACCATTAAGTTCAATTGAAAAAGCCTCATCAAAATTAGCCGTATACTTAACACTCATACTACTTGACTCATCAATCTTAGTTAAAGCATTATTTATTTTAGCAGACTTCATATTAGAATCCTCTGCTTCACAACCTATTAAAATAAAAGAAAACAACAAAATAACTATCAATTTTTTCATAAAACACCTCTAACTTTAGTTTATCATATCAAAAAAAGAATTTAAACTACTATTTTTTTACATTATAAAACACACTGATTAAAAGAGCAAAATCGTAAACAATTGCATTACTATTATTAACTGCTAAACTTTTACCTATAGCTTTACCACCAATTGTTAAGGCGGCAATTATGCTAGTAGATATTAAAGTTGTAATAAATATATCATATGAGAATGTATTTGCAATTGAAATAGCTATTATAACAGACCCAGACCCTGAAATAATACCACATATATCGCCAATAACATCATTACAAAATGAAGAAACTTTCTCGGCATTTTGTAATAACTTAATAGCTATATTAGCAGCCCTAACACGCTTACTATTCATAGAATTAAAAGGTGCAATAGATGATGCTGTAATAGCAACACCAATCATATCAAATAAAACACCAATAAAAACAAATGTTAATACTATGAAACTTCCTAAAAAAGGATTTACAAGCGGTATGCTTATCTCACTTACAAACGAAAATAAAATAGAAATTAAAAAACCTATGATACTTATTTTTAAGATCCATCTATAGTCCATATTAATTTTTTTCTTTTGCATTTCATCACCTACTAATATAATATCATAAAAAATAAAAAAAGGCTTAAAAAGCCTTGTGAAGGAACTAATAGAGCTAACTTTACGCCTTAGGTCAAGCAGGATTTCCCTAACCTCTACTATATCGTTTCCAATATAGCGGTTCCCCATTAAAGAGATCAACATTTAAAATGTAGCTTGATTACCACTTAGTACGTACTGCAATTCTCTATTAGCATACACTCTAGGAGATTTCCTCAAACACTATTTACTACTAGTTCTTTTTTGCAAAAAATGTTTCAAAGCGCAGATTAAATCGCTCTAGCTAAAAACTACTTAATCAGTTCACTCATCCCCAAGTTTCACTCAAGACAGGCTACACTACTCGCAGCGCTAACCGCAAAGTAGGTCTTTTCTAACAATAGTTAGATATCAGCGAAAGCTGGGTCGTTGCCGCATGCCATTGCGGGCGCCCAACAATCTTCCTCACAGCATTCACCCCAAACTGGGCGTATGAAGCAAACACCAATGAGCTTCATGATGTGCCCTTTAGCGGATTTTTAGGCTCGCCTTCGTAGTAAAATCATGACTAGAATAATGCTCCATCACACTTAAAATATACCATAAATATAAAAATAGTCAATATTCTATTAATTATTATAATTTCTTTTTTCAACTGTATAAATGAAATTTATTTCATCTTCACTTAAAATGCGATCATATATTTTAAGATCAGCAAAACTAATTTCTCTTCTTCCAATAATTAAAGACTCTTCGGTAGACACTGGTTCAAAAGCAACATTTCTCTCTGCTTCTAAAACACCATTTATAAAAGTTTTCAAAACAGTATTTGAACCATCCCAATCACTTTGAATTGTAACATGATAAATCACATCTTCTTCTAATTCTGAGGTCGAATTAGCACTATAGTTTGTATCATTTACATGCCTTGGTGAAAAATGTACTCTATTATCACCTGGATATAACCATACCCCAGGGTTTCTTGGTGATTTTAAAACAATGTTTCTCCAAGAGCCAAGTGGTTCAGAATTATGCTTTAACCAAAACATATAAGTATAATTTTGACTACTTATAGAAGATATATCAGCAAAAGTCGCCATATCACTTGAATCATTAAAAGTTATCATACCATTTTCATAAACTGGGCTTCCTGATAAAAGGCCTTCATTATTGCTTAAACTATTATCAAACAAATTATTATCAAATGTATAGTGAGCAACTAAATTATCAGAAATTTCGTTTGTTATCCCATCAAAGCACTTAATATGTGGTATATAGTTAAACTCTTCACTAGAAATCCTAGTAACCATAAAATATCCATCGCACTCATCACCATTTATAGGAGATATTAATTTTGAATTGCCAAACTCACTTTTAATAGTATTAAATCTAATAACAAATGATTCTCCATCTTCAGACGGCCAAAGATTAGGGTTTTCAATAGAATA
>SKFZ01000020.1 GCA_007117695.1 Bacilli bacterium | reverse complement strand
TTATTCTCTCCACATATGTTACATTTTTCCATTCTTTTCCTCCTATTCTTTGCTATTTAATAAACAACGTACTTGCTGATATGCCCCCAGCCATTAGCCAGTACCAACACCTTGCCCAATCTTTCGACCATAGATATGACATTGCTATCAATACATCAATGCTTACTAAAAACAATACTAAGCCTCTTGCCATTAGAATAACCTCTGCTTAACGAAGCCTAGTCGCTTCTCTGCTATCTCGAAGTAGTCTTTATCTAGCTCACAACCTATGTACTTTCTACCTAACTCTTGTGCAACGTAACAAGTAGTCCCTGTACCCATGAATGGGTCAAATATCACATCACCCTTTTTAGTGTTATTTAATATTATATTTTCTATTAACTTAAAAGGTTTCTGTGATGGATGGTTATAATAAACATCTTTTGTCATTTGTGCTGCCACAGTTGAGTTTATAAAATAATATCTAAACATTTTATAGTTCTTATCACCATTCCGTTCAAATATTCTTTCATATTCACTTCCACAACCTGTCTTTTTATCCCATATATGAATAGCAGAATAATCTAATAAAAAATCTTCTTTTGCTGTCCAGAATACAAATTGTTTACACTTAAATTTATCTAAATATAAAATTGGTTCTGGATTATAATTATATTTTTCTGCATAATAATCAGGATAAGGTGGGTCAGTTAAAATTAAATCTATACACTTATCAGGTAGTGTCCTCATAAAAGTTAAGCAGTCTTCGTTTACTATGTAGTTAGTTTCCATTATTCTTTCCCTTCCAAATATAAGTCTATCATTACCTTTTCATCGTAGCTTAAGCTCAAGTAGTCGCATCGCTCTCTAACCTCTCCGATGTTGTGCGTTTCTTTCCACGCTTGCATCACCTTCTTCGCCAATGTCGCTCTGTTTATGGTCTTTACTGGTTTACTGTACATTAAAATAATACCTCCATTCTTGGTTTGTTCATCTCTACCCATATGTCGTTAAGCTCTCTTAGCTTTTGACGCATCTTTTCAAAACCTTCTTCATTTCTCGGGTGCATCTGGTTTTCGTTCAACCATGCTTCTATTGTGTCTATCTCGGCTTGTAGCTTATTGAATTTACTTTCCATCGTATAACCTCACAAATCTTGCTTTAAGTGAGCCTTTTAAAATATTGTTTATAGCATATAACGAATAATCTCTTTCGTTCTTTACTATGTCTACAATCTTCTGACCTTTGAACTTTCCAAATGGCATAACAAAGTCAGCATCATCTACAAAACTCTCCCACTTAATCCACTTCCCACAATCAGCACAATATATGCCTATCTTTTTTACTTCTCCTGTGTTCTCATCTGCTCTGTATTCTTTTTTAGTTGTTGTATGTTTACATTGTTTCATTTTATCAACTCCTTTTATTTAGTCCGTCCAAGGCACGTCGTCATAATTTCTTTGTTTTTTTATAATTATATCTCTGCAACTACTATCCATTATTTCTTTACTAACATTATATTTATCAGTCATTTCTCTTAATATTTCACCTTCATAAGATGATAAAGTGAATGTATTTGGATTAAAAGTAACAGGAATTACAACGTTGCTTTGAAATTGCTTAGTCTTAGCTATATTTACAAAATTATAATAAGTTCCATTAATTTTTCTTCTAAAAAGTATCCATACATCATAAGCTAAACGCTCTATGTCTGCACCTTCGGCTATTTGTTCTTTTATTGGAACATCTTCTCCAATAGCTTCTCTGTTTAATTGGTGCGATAGTAATATGGGGATATTAGAATCTCTTGCAATCCTTCTTAAATTTTCCATTAAAAACTTATATTTTAATCTTTCTTCTTTTTTTATATTCTTACTTTGTTCCATATTTATAAGCTGATCTATAACAATATAATCTGGCTTATATACCTTGATAGACATTTTTATATCTTTTTCTGTAATTGGTTCGCTATCATAACAAACTATATGTTTTACATTATCACGGAAATATTCAGCATAATTTAAACGTAAACTTGCTCGCTTATAACCTTCCTCTATTGACCAAAATAAACATTTTTTATCAGGATTGTTTTTTATTATTGTTACTAAAAAAGATGTTTTCCCTTCATTTGAGTTTCCACAAATTACTAATAAATGGTCTTTCAATATAGGACACTTATTATCGATATGCTTTAATCCTGACTGGATTACAGGCAAATATTCGCCAGTTCTTATATCTTCTTTAACCTCGGCAATTACTTCTTCCTGTGTTCTTATGCCAAACCTTTTATTAAATTCATATATTTCTAATCCTTCGTCTTTATCCATCATGGAATTACAAACATCTTTATCACAAAATTCTTTATTTTCTATACATGATAAATATCTTTCTTTTTTAAATGCACTAATTAAAGATGATTTTGCTGAACTTCTATCGTAATTATTCCCAACAACAAATGGTTCTATTAGTTCAGTAGCCTCTTCGATTGTTTTATTTATTGCTCTTAAATCACAAGCATTCTTAAATAGTATTTCATTCCTCATTGTTGTTAATCCACGTTGGTTTAATGCTCCTGTTATACATGGGGGTATTCCTTTTATGTTTATATTTGATATATTTATCTGTCTTTTTTTAAATTCATCAACTGATTTATAATATTCAGATTGCATGTTTTCATATATTAATTTTAGCTTCTCATCTTTAACAAAATGGTTATTTAATGCTCTAGGTTCTTTCGCATAACCTTTAATATTATCCAATGATTCACCAAGCTCTTCTCTGCTTATCTGCACACAAAATAATCCTGAACCAGAATGTTTTGTGTTAACTACTCGCCATTGTCTTCTTGAAGAATACATTGACTTATCCAATGTTTTTAAGTGTTCTTTGTTCGCTATATAGTATGTTTTGTAAATTAAATGTAGTTTATGTTCTGGCTTCTCCATATATGCCCGATAATCTAATTCAACATGGAATCCCTTTTTCCCTGAAAAAAAGATATTAATGTTAACTGGATTAACTCCAATATCAATTAGTTTGTCATAAAACTTTACCGCATCTAAACGAGCATTTTCAGGATTTAGATTGTCGTCAAAATCAGCGACAAAATTTCCATACTCAGCACCTTCTTCTCCACGTTCTTTTGATATATATCTTTGCCAAGTCACAAATTTTTCTTCTTCTGTGTCTGGTATTTGGTCTTCTTGAATACGTTTCCAATAGTTAGAACCTTTTGTATAATAATCTAAGTAAAGCATCACCATTTCCCTTTCATCATTCCTAACGGGTCAAAATCTTCTGGCAAACCTTGCTGTATTGGCTTTATTGTTTCTATCTGTGTTTCCCAATCCTTAAACCATCTATGAGACTTTTTAACGTACTTATAATTTTCTCTTGAGTTTTCAGATATATATTTTTTAGTTGCCAAGTAGAAAGATTCTTTTTTATCTTCTGGTATTTTGTTCCAGTACTTTAAACAACTTGCTTTATCTTCACGTCTTGAACTCGGGTAATCTTTCCAAACACTCTCAAACTCGCTAGAGTATGTTATTTCTTTCTTTACATTCTTTTCTTTCTTATCATTCTTGTTTGTGTCCGTCTGTTGTACTGTCTGTTGTACTGTCTGTTGTCCGTCTGTTGTACTGTCTGCTGTTCTATTTATTTGAAATTTATCATAATTATTTATCTGTATAATAGATAATATATGGCTTTTCTGTTGTACTATCTGTTGTTCCATTTCTAGCTTATCCAAGAACCTATTTACCTTACCCCTTGACCATTTCCAACGTTTAGCCAAACTCTCTCTTGAGTATCCAACTTCTCCTCTTTTTGCTGTTATAAAGTTGCCTCTTACGTTAAAAGTTCTATCTTGGTGGTTTGCTAATAGTAGTAAATCTATCCATGCTCCCATATAAGTAAATGGTTCAGCAAAGTAGAACTTATTGTTTTCTATGCTTCTGTATAGTTTAATAAAACCTTTATCTATTGAATGTTTCTTCTCCATTATTACTCTCCTCTGTATTTTTACTTAACTCTTGAAGCTCGTCAGATAAATCCCATAGTTTTTTCTTTACTGACCTTTTTAGTGCTTCGTTGCCTGAAACGT
>SKFZ01000001.1 GCA_007117695.1 Bacilli bacterium | reverse complement strand
TTTCTAAATGCTTCTTTTCTAGCTTGCTCTATTGCTGCCATGATTCTTGGTGTTGCTATTAATGCTATTATTGCCAGTATTACTATTACTGCAAGTAGTTCTATTAATGTGAATCCTTTTTTATATAAGTTCATATTATCCTCCTATTATTAAAATTATTATACCACAAAAAAAACAATCAATTTATTATTTGATTGTTTTTTACAAACTTTTTATAAATTTGGTCTTAGTGTGAATGGTTCTGTTATTATTTCGTTAAAGTCATAAGCTTCTCCATCTTTTGAAAAACTACTAACACCTTCAATAGATACATATTCTTCATTTAATGGGTAACCTAGCTTAACATAAATTGTTTTATACACTTCATCATCTAAACCTAAAACAGTAATAGCCATCATATTATTACGCTCTAACATTCTAGTAGTAGCCATATTTTGAGTTTCTTGGTCTTTTAGTATTAGAACTGTTTCCTCACCAGTCTCAATTATCCTTGGTGAACCCCCTTCAAATTGTGCGAAGAGTTCTTCATCTTCACTAGAAAATCTAGCTATAATATTATTTAAACTCTCAACATTAACTATTACGTTAGTTGATGCTCTAAAACTATTAATTCGAGAAGTACCAGTTAGCATAACCATTGTATCTTCTAAATCGTTTTCTACATCAAGACTTCTAACAATAGTAGAGTCTAAATTTACAACACTACCACCATTAACAATTAAACTATCGATAGTAGAATTATTAATAAATACTTCGCCACCTGATGCATCTGTACCTACGATCACTTCGTCATAGTCTTCACCGTCAATTACATCACCACTACTTAAAGTAATTGTAGTAACGTCTTCTACTTCTTCTCTATTTGAAACAAAGAATAAAGCAAGTCCAAATATTATCACTAAAACTAAACCAATAATTACCTTCTTATTTTTATCACTCATAATTTAATCCTCCTTAGATAAATAATATCAACCTTGGTGCTAAATGTCAATATAAAAGATGGTGCTGTCTACCATCTTTTAATCAATTTTTTCATTACTATTCTCTAATCTTTAGTTATTAAGAAATGCTCCAACTTCTCCACTTCTTCTTCTCTAAATATTATGTCATACATTATGTCAATTATAGGTATATCAACCTGTTTGTTTCTAAGTAAATTATAAACCGATTTTAATGTATAAAAACCTTCAACAGTTGTACTATCAGTATATGCTTTTATTTCTTCTTTTGAACTGCCATTACCGAGCAATTGACCAAATCTAAAATTCCTACTTTTCTCACTAGTACATGTCAATAATAAATCACCAATACCTGCATACGATAAAATAGTTTTTTTATTTCCGCCTAAGGCATCTATTAACTCTTTTATATCGTGCATAGCTTCTGTAATCAGCATAGCTTTAGTAGACTCAGGAAGATTCATTCCATCAATCATACCTGAAGCAATTGCAATAATATTTTTAATTGAACCACAAATTTCAACACCGACTACATCATTAGTCGTTCTAATCTTTAAAAAGCTGTTTTCTAAAGCCTTTTTTACAGACTTTAAAGTACCTTTATCATCACTTGCAAGTGTTAACCCAATTGGAACATAACTAGCCATGTCAATAGCAAAAGAAGGTCCAGACAAGACAGCTACCTTATCGCTTTTAACATATTTATTAAAAACGTCGTTAACAAATAACGATGTGTCTTGTTCAATACCTTTACTACCAATACAAACATATTGATTTTCATAATATGGTTTTATGGCACGGCTAACATCATCAACATTACCTGCTGGAACCATTATAAATATCATTTTACTATTTAATAAAGATTTTTCTAAATTATTAGTAATATTAATATTTTTAGGTATTTTCACGCCTTTTAAAACATTTATGTTTTCTCTTTTTTTTGTAAGCATATCATACTCTTTTTCAAAAGGAGTATACATTGTAATATTATTTTTATTTTCATTAAGCATCAAAGATATAGCAATACCATATGCTCCTGCACCAATAATAGTTATGTTCATTTTATCACCAAAATAATTATAACATATTTTTAAAAAATTAAAAGAAGCAAAATGTTTTGCCTCTAAATTTTTTTTGCTAACTTTTTACTTTTTTAAATTTGACATTTGTTAAGTTGACTATTTCCAGCTCTATTTCTTCAAGCTTAATTTTAGCATCAAAAACTTTTGAACTAGTACTTTCTTTTATAATCTTTTTTTTAAGAAGCGCCCTTTCAATATAAAGTTCTATTAAATCTTCCTCAATTACCGACAAATTCGTTTTCATAAAAATCACCACCTGTAAAATTTAAATATACTTTAATATAAAAAAACATTATAGTCAAATTATTTTTAAAAAATATATAAAACACAAATTTCATCATATTTTATAAGAAAAAATTATACTTTCATTTGGAATGTTTTGATTTTACCAAAATAATAAATGAGAGTATTATAAATAGATGAAAGGAGGTTTTAAAATGAAAGTATTCATTACTTTAGCGGTTTTAGCAACTTTCGCAATTCCAACAAGCGTTTCTGCAAAAGGTATGCCTTCAGCACACGGTGTAGATGGCAGAACTTTTGGTAGTTTAGTTTCCGAACTAGCGCAAACTAATCCAGAAGCTTTAGCTTCTCATGTCAGTATAAGAAGCGAAAACAATAGAAAAGGTATGCCCTCAATTCACGGTGTAGATGGCAGAACTTTTGGTAGTTTAGTTTCCGAACTAGCGCAAACTAATCCAGAAGCTTTAGCTTCTCATGTAAGAGGTCGTTAAAAACAAAATGTTGAAGGAATTTAATTCCTTCTTTTTTTATAAAGAAAAAGAGCTCTCGCTCTTTATCTACACTGCCAACCTTCTTCTTCAAGTTGGTTTTTTAGTTCAGTTCTTGTTAAAGTAAAATCAAGTTCATCTTCAAACGTAATAGATGGATCTGTTCCTTCAGCTTCCATCATACCAGCAATGTCTGCTTCAATAATTATAGTGAAATTAGCTCCATCTACCGAAAAGTCATAAGTCACGTAATCAATTTCTTCTCCCATCATTGAACCGATACTATGAAGAGTTTCAGCCTCTTCCTCTGATGCCATTTGGATAACTGATTCCATTCTCAAAAAACTAGGCGTTTCACTTTCAAAATCAATATCCATAGTGGAATTTGATTCAAGTCCATCTGCTTCTTGCTCTGTAATTGTACATGACAGAGTACTAGTTGTAACAGCACCAAAGCAACCAGTTAAAAATAATGTCGTAACTAAGGTGGTTAAAAATAACTTCATCAAATAACCTCCTTTCATTAATCAATATTATACCACACATAAAAAAATAAGAAACTTATGCTTCTTATTTCGTTTTTACACCATTAACCTTTTGGTTATCATGTCTCTCATTGTAAATTGATTTCGCTATTTCATAAAACTTTGTAACCTCTTCACGTGAAATGTCTCTTAAATCTACTTCTTCGCCTATTTTATTCTCAAGTTCATTAACTTTTTTTTCCATTTCCTGTTGCATTAATTCGTTTTCATGTTTCCAGTCTATATCAAATGCAGTTTCTATTTCTTCTATTTTTTCTTCAAGTGATAGTTTTTCAATAATTAATTTTACAAAATATTTATATTCTTCTTTTCTTTTCATAATTTTTTTCCACCTTCTTTTGAATTTTTCAAATCACTAATTTCAGGATCTTGATTATTTCTAACAAACAATTGTTTTGCAAGTAGAGCTTCTTCTTTTAACTTTCTTAATTTCTTTAACATTTTACTATTATCAATGATTTTTTTAGTTCCCTCACTAATCGTTCGTCTATTTATAACCTTATCTAAGTAAACATCTATTATTAAAACTTCTTGACCAATATTTTTCAAAATATCATCTTTAATATCTGGTGTTTCATTTGTATTAACTAAAAAATTGATCTCTTCTTTTTTGAAAAATCCTTTAAGAGATTTTTCATCTTCAATATCGGCTTTACCAAAAAAAACCACTTCGTCTACTAGGCCTGTCTCTCTTAATTTTAAAGCTCTAGCACCATCACTATTAGTGCAAGGTGTTCCATTATTCATGTGATAACTATCAGATAATACTGCCACAATTAGAGTATCACCCCAATCTTTAGCACTCTTTAAATCTTCAATAGTATTTTCATCTAAATGATCGTAAGTTCCTATTGTTAAAACCTTCTCTTCTAATAAATTAATCATTTTACCATACCCCGTTTCTCATAAGCTAGCTTTGTTTCATTAAAAATAGTCGTCATCCTCCATCTAAAATTGAACACTACTATATTATAAAAGTAATAAATAGTCAAGGAAACTGAAAGAATATTGTTAATTATTGAAAATTTTATTTTTATACTTAGTCAACTGATTAACAAATATAGCAAAATCAGATAACACAAAAACTACGCTAATACTGTATAAAAATAGCATTAAAAACCTATAATTTTTTCTTTTATATATTTTAGTTACTACTGCACTATTATTAGGTTTAACTTTAAAATAAAAGACATTGACAAGAAAAAAAGAAAAATAACCATATACTAAATAAACAACATCAAAAGCTAGTTCTTCTTCTTGGAAATCACTCCAAATATTTAAATTATTTCTTTTAGCATGCTCTTCTGCTTCAAATAAAATATTTGTATACTTGTAATCACCATACAAATATGCGACCTCACCTAAACCTTCTTTAATAATCAACTCTTGTAATAATGAATCATCAACAAATACCCAAGCAAGCAACCGATCATACCTATCATACATATCACTATTTTCATCAAATTCAAGCCTAATAATGGAAGCATTTTTTAATTGATTACAAGTAAAATCTGAAGCTTCTTTACCAAAAAGTTCTTCTGGTTTAGTTGGATGAACAGTTTCAGGAGTATCGATTGCTAAAAACCTAGTAGATTCAGATCCTCTACTAGTAATAAATCTAGCTGTGTCACCATCAATGCATCTATCCAATGTAACAACTTTACCATTAGCTAAGATAGGTAACGAAAAAAATAATATTAAAAACAAAACTATTTTTTTAATTTTAATCACCTTCCTTTAGATACTTCATAAAGCATTCTTATTTCATCAGATGATAAAACTCTATTATAAATTCTAATATCATCTAGTTGTCCTTCGTAATAATATCCATAAGATTCGTTATACAAACTTCTCCCTATTTCAAAATGCTCTGACACAATACTACTACCAATATTAGAATCACTAGATACTTCAATACCATTTATATAAAATTTAAATCTATTAGGATGAGATAAACTGTGGTCATTAGTAACTACAAGGTGATTCCAATTCCCGTCATTGTAAGAATCAACGGTTCCTATTAAATCATCGCCATGTCTAACACTAATTTGACCATCAACCATATTTAAATTACCCCAACTTCCAGAAGAAAATACACCACTAATCAAAGCTTGCTCATTATTATTTGTAGTTTTAAACCAAAATGATAATGTGTTCGCATTTATTTTTTCTTCATCAATATGAATATATGTACTATTTCCATCAAACAAATACGAGCCACTTCCATTAACTGAATCACCTACCCACCTTGGAGTTCCCGGTAATGTTAGTTGAACATTGTTGTTATTGCCTGAATAATCATTAATAATCCCATCACGCTCAAGTTCTGCATATTTTGTAGAATATGTTTTTTCTTCACTCATAAGTTCATACAAAATAAAATCAGGTTCATCCCCTATGTTTCTTACTCTAATATTAAACATATAATGACTAGTTCCGGGCCCTTGACCAGTCCCTGTCATTTCTACTTCTTTTACTTCTCCAGGTTCTACATAAATAGTAGTTCCTAAATTGTTAGCAATACCAACATCGACATTTCCTATATTTTTAACTTTAACACTAGTAGTGAAAGTTCTACCCTCATTTTGCGAATTAGAAACAATAGTAGTTGCAGCCGGAGTAGTCGATGAAGCATCAATGTCTACTAACTGAATTCTAACAGCATTACTTGTATTATACTCATCAAAACGGTAATTAAAAGTTTTTGTGATCTGATAACCTGTTCTATCATTTAAGGCATTAACCGAGTTAGCAGCTAGATTAATAGTCGGCTCTTGAAAATCATCAAAAGTATAATGAAGGTAAAGTTCATCTTCTTCAGGACTGTTAATATTTTCAAAACAATTTATATTCATAATTGGTTCATATTTTGTTTCAGAAATTTTTGTAACAATTACATACCCACTACAATCTCCACTATGAAAAGGACTATTAAAAGGTGAAATCAACCCTTTTTCGACCATTTCATCAACTGTTATTATAACAATGTCACCTATATTATTTGGTAATTCTCTAACATTATTAGAAAAATAATCAACAGTTACACCTTTTAATATTTCAATGTTGTTTGCAGTCATACTAATTCTAGACTCAGTGACACTCCTAATAACTCTTGGAACAGCAATTAAAGAAATAATTGCAATAATTGTAATAACTGCCAAAACTTCAACTAATGTAAAACCTTTTTTCATAAAACACCCACTCTATTATATTAATTATACCAAATTTGTTTTAAAAATGGACGAAAAAACATAAAAAAAGAAGCTATTGCTTCTTTTTCCTAAACCAATTTTTTTTCTCACCTTTTTTAATGTCTTTTGTGACAAAATAAACATTAAAACCTGATGATACCGCTAATAATGATGCTATCGCAATCATTATAGGTGTATTATCTACTTCTTCAACTTCTACCTCATAATACCTTTGGATAGTATTTTCTTTGAAATCATATTGATAAATTCCTTCTTCGCCGGTTAAAACATTAACACCGTACATCAATCCAAAATCTCTATTATCTCTGTTTATATAAAAGTCATATTCAACACCATTAATTTTTCTTTTATTTAATGAAAAATTACTTGGAATATCTACATTATCTGGGAAATCTTTATAATAAAATATTATAGCTTCAGTAGCCAATTTAACAAACTTTTTAAACTCACCATCATATTCATAAAAATATGATTCACCATCTTCATCTCTTAAACTTATTAAAGTTAAATCACTTTTTTCATTATAACAAACCGGAATTTCTTCATCCTCAAAATCCATTTGTGTTAATTCAAAACTACTAAAGCAAGATATATCCTCTTCTTTTCTAACAATAGTGTAATCTTTTGAATCAATCGAAACATTTATTGGATCTAACTCTTCTACAATAACATTTAATGTATATGTTCTTATGTTACCATTTTGAGCAGATACTACTATTTCAAATTGATTAGAACCATCATTAACTTCAAATGTTCCAAAACCGTCAACACTAGCACTATTATCTTCTCTTGAACCACTTATGGTAACCTCTTCGGTTTCTGGTTCTAATATAACTTCATATTCAGTTTCATCACGATTAAATCTAGGAGACAATTCAGCCCCCTCAACTGTCAGTGAACTTAAATAATTATTTCTACTAAATGTTGCTTCTAACTGAGCTTGAGTCATAGAACTTATCGTCCTATTAGTTATTCTATTAGTTAAAAGATTTTCTTTACTATCATAAACTACTAACTCGTTAATACTAATTCTCGCATCTCCACTATTAGTAACTTGAAATTGCAAATTTTCTTCTATAGTCTTAATGCCATTCTTATCCGTATATACTATATTACTAAGCTCACCACTTGTATGTTTTAACCTATTACTGTCGTAGTTAACTCGATATTGTGCAATAGCAATATCACTACTAGTTTGAAACCTTAAAGTCACTCTAACAGTCTCACCTACTATATAGTTTGACTTATTTGTAATCACTGTTGCATTAATATTTGCAGCATCAACATTTGAAATACTTGCAAAAAAGAACAACACAATTCCTAAAACTAGTTTTTTCATAAAATCATCCTCTCAAATTGATGGTTATAGCGAATCTAATAAGATATTTCTCAACCTTAGTAAATCTAATAAATCAACTTTTCCATCACCATTAACATCTGCCGCTTTTAAATAAACTTCTGATAAATTTATATCATTAGTTAAATATCTTCTCAATCTTAATAAATCCAAAATTTCAATTCTTCCATTACCTACAACATCACCTTTGATAACAACAACATAACTTTTGCTATCTTCACCGTGTTTAATAGTAATTCTATCTCCTGTACTAACTCTTCCGCTAGTTTTAGATTGTCCATTTGAATCTCTAAATGAAACCTCAGCAAGAGGTGCTTCACTTAAAACTGTCTCTTTTATATCTTTCACTGTTCTTCCAATTTTAATATTCTCAATATTGCCATTATTAGTTTTTAAAGAAGCCTTTTTAACAATATCTTCAACTGTCATATCAACATCAAATAATCTTCTAATATTAAATGTATACGTTCTAACATCACCATTAGCAGCTTCCACTGATATTTTGTGAACTGTATTTTCTTTTGTTAAATTAACAGTTCTAAAACCACTTACTGATTTAGCTATATCATATGCTTTACCATCAAAAGTGATACTGCTTCTTGCAGTAGTAATATTATACTCATGTTTTTGTGGATCAAAAGTTTTATGCTCATCACCATTAACTTTTAATTCTTGTAAATAATTTATTGAACTTCTCGAGTCAGGAAGAGGATTTGAACTTGGCATATCTTTAAAAACAGGAATTCTAAAAATAATTTTTCTGTTTAATAAATCATTTTCTTCATATCTTCTAAACATTACCCTAGACTCAGAATAAGGGGCATAAATGTTTTGCATATATTGGGCTGAACTATTAGGTAAGAAATTATATTTCTGAGCATACTTAGTTGTTTGACCTCTCTCAAAATATCCTCTTAAAGTAGTATTTGCACCACCAAGAATTGCAGCCCTTTCGTTATTCCATCCTTGTCTTTTAGCGTACTCTAATCCATTTCTCACAATTTGATCAATAGGTCCTGTAGCACCAATGTTATAAAAGTTAAAATAGTTTTTATAATCAGGGTGATTACCACTAACCATAATATTTCTATTTGGTATTCCACGCCCTACTTCTTGAATAACTCTTGCTACTAAAGAGTAAGGACTCAAACCAGGAAATCCAGATTTAATATCGTCTTCATCAGGAGTAGCCGCCTCCATGAAAATTTCAGCATAACTTTTACCATGATCTCTATCTGTTTTAGTAATCGTTGGTTTGCCTTCCATAAAGGTTCCATCAAGCATGGCTTGTACACCTTCTTTTTTATGGAAAATAGGATCAAAAGCTATATCTTCAAAAGCAAAGATTTGTTCTTCATTTAAAAAGTTTCTAGGATCCATTATATAGCTTAACTTCTCTCTGCTAGGAACAAACCAAACATCAGTTCCTCCACCAGAATGATTACTATCAAATTTACCAGTATCAAATTCAAAAGTACTTTCACGAACCCAACCCCATGAATTTTGAATCCATACAAGGTTTCTATCAAGTGCCGCAGAATATTGCTCTTGCACAAAGTCATCAAACTTCATATCAACATGTTGAGGTACAAACTCCCACTGTGGATACTTATTTTGAAGAGCCGTTAATTGAGCACGGTAGCTAACTGGGAAATTATCTAAAGATGAAGAAATTGTTACAACTTCTACGGTGCTTCTATGCGAAGATACTAAATCTATGCTAGTTTTTGAACAAACAAAACCATCCGCATTTTTATAATTAATTTTCAACCAAGGTCCAGCACAACCATTACCTGAAGGTTCTATACCCTTTACATTGAATGTTGAATTTTTAGCTATTGCACCAACTGTTGAATGATTTGTTCCAGGCCCACTTCTAACATTAACACCACTATTGGCAACAACAGTTCTAGATCCCAAGTCACAAACAAATCCAGTTTTATTACTTTCAAATTCTACTTCATACCATTTTCCTGGACATGATGAATTTGAACTGAGTTCTTTAACTAATGGAAACGAATTTCCTTGATCAAGCGTTTTTAGTGTTTTTGACGAAAAATTAGTCGACTCTTTTATAGTGTGATCGCTCGCCCTGATTAAAAGAACTTTATCATTAGATGCATTAACAAACGTAACAGGTATAAACATACCTAAAATAATACTAAAAATCATTACAATATTTAACAACTTAGACATAATGCACCTCCTTATATTCATATATAAAATTATACCATTTTAAAGTCTTTTTAATCAATCTCATTTGTAAATGTAGACACTTACTAGTCACTTGTGTAAAGTTGTATAAAAACTATTTAAATTTACTGTTCTTTTAGTTATAATCAAAGTGGTGATTGTATGACAAAAGACGAATTAAAAAATGAAATTAAACAAATAAAACAAACACAGCATAAAGAAATTGATACAATTAAGATTGTTGGATTAATAATTGGTTTTTTTGCAATCGTTTTTACAAGTTTTTATTTCATTTATAACACTATATTAGTTAGTGACAAAAATAACACGTTGATGATTGTTACAAGTTTTACAATTATGATAATTACAATACTATCAGTTATAAACTTAGTTTTAAAAGAGCAAAAGAAAAAAGATTTAATGAGCATAATAATGATGCTTTTAACAATCTTTTTAATTACTTTTAATTTTTTATCTAGTATTGGAGTTATTAACTTTTATTAAGGTTTAAACTTCTAATTACACCTTTAAAATCTTTAACTTGCTTTTTAGCAAGTTTTTTTATTTTAATAATTGAATCTTCTATCGCATATCCTTCAAAATCCAAATACATACTAACATCATTAGTATGATCTCCTACTACAATAATATCATCTTTTTTAAACTTATTCTGGCTAATCAAATAATGAATAGCTAGTGCCTTTGAAGTTTTTGAATTATTAATAATTAACCAATTAGTAGATAAGTATCCATGAACATCCACAAAGTTATCTTCAATTTCTTTTAGTAAAAATGTTGCTTGCCCATAATCATTAAACTTACCGGCTATAGCATTAGCAAACTCACTTTTTTTAACAAGGTTACACCCATCATCAATATAAGCTTCATCAATTACTGAAGACTCATTCATAATATCTAATATCGGTTTGACATATTTATAGTCTAAATCTGTTTTATTTAATACTTTAAAATTATGATCGCAAATCAATGCACCATCATTACAAATTAAGTACGAATATTTTATTCCTAAACCTTCGATATCTTTTTTTAACAAATTTATATTTCTACCTGTTGCTATAACAAAAACGTTGCCATCATCTACAAATTTATTAACTAGATCAATATTTTTTTTGAAATCTTTAGTATAAAATGTTTTATCGAAATCAGAAACTAAAACTTTCATTACTTGTCCTCCTTAATAATATCTACATTAACATAAAATAATTCATCTATATGGAAAAGTTCAGCATCCAAACCTTCCCTAATAGTCCCTATATAATCATTTCCATCATGAAGAAGAAGCTTATTTAAATCGCTACATTTAATCTCATAAGTACATTTTTCACACTCATATAAAACTTCATATGTGTTTAAACAATATAAGTTATGATCAAATATATCATATCCACTAACATGACCTAAATAAGCATGATCATCACTCATACTATCATATCTAATTTTAATAGATTCTTCACTAAAATCATCATATATACTTATAATTCTATCGCGGATAAAAACATATTCATGACTTTCAAAGTTATATATTATCTCATTAAAATCATAGTTTAAAAAAACTTTTGAGGCATCTTTTTCTAAGTCTCTGTAATAATTAACTGTTTCCATATCAGATAATGTAACAAGTAAAACATCATTTGTTTTACTATAATTAGAATACTTCCTGTTAGAAGATATATAATCTTTTTCTCTATTATTTACAATCATAAACACAAAAACTAATAAAACAACAATCATTAACATATAAACATTTCTACTTTTCATTTTCATACCTCCTTAAGAGTCTGTCTTTTAACATACTATTTCTATCATACTCAAATTCATTCGCTAGTGAATAATTATATGCATTAACATCTCCTACTAAAATAAGTTTCTTCTTAGCTCTAGTAACTGCTGTGTAAAGTAATTTTTTATATAACATTCTTTTATATGACATACTTTGAGGTATTATACAAATATCAAACTCACTACCTTGAGTCTTATGAATACTTATTGCATAACCATGTTTAATCTTCATCATGTCTTTTGTGGTATACGTAACTAAATTATCATTAAAATCAATTTTAATTTCTACTTTACCACTTTTAGATAATGGTGGTCTAACAATTCTTTTAATAAAACCAATATCTCCGTTATAAACATTTTCTTCAGGCATATTAACTAATTGTAAAACTTTATCATTTTCTCTAAAAATTTGTTCATTATAAACATATTCATCTGTTTTTCCTTTAGGGTTGAATACTTGTTGAAGATGTTTATTTAAATTATCTATTCCTATTATACCACGATACATCGGAGCAACAACTTGAACTTGTGACAAACAGTAGTTTTTCTGCATTATTTTATGACATGTTTCTTTAACACTTTCTAAAATCATTTCACTGTGACACTCTAAAAAAGTATAATCATCATGAGTAGATAATACATCATCATTAATATTATTTTTAATATTGTTTGCTAAAACTGGAATGAATGAATCTTCACTTTGTCTATATAGTTGATCTAAAAAAACTGTGTCAATAACATCACTATCAATTAAGTCTTTTAGCAATCTACCAGGTCCAACACTTGGTAATTGATGATGATCACCAACTAAAATCAATGACACATCATCATGTAGAGCTTTTAATAAACTATCAAACAAATTTATATCAACCATACTAAATTCATCAACAATAACTAACTTTGAATCACTTTTATTATGTTCATTTAAAGAAAAAGATCCTGATTCTTTATTCCATTTTAAAAATCTATGAATAGTCATAGCAGAGATGTCAGTGCTGTCACTCATTCTTTTAGCAGCTCTTCCAGTTGGTGCTAAAAGCGTCACCTCATCAATATACTTATCATAACTAATATCATTAATTTCTTTATACAATTCAATAATACCTTTAATAATAGTTGTTTTTCCTGTTCCAGGTCCTCCTGTTATAATGAGCATGTTATTTTTTATAGCTTTTATAATAGCTTCTTTTTGCTTGTCATTATAAACTATTTTAGATTTTTTTTCTTGATTTGCCACTAACTTATTTAAATTATCATAATCAATTACTTCATCATTTAATTTATAAATTTTATTTATAATGTTAGTCTCAGCATCAAACATTTCACGCAAGTAATAACATTCGTCCAAAACAACTAAATCTTTATTTAAAACTAACTTATTTAAATAATCATCAAATTTTTCAAAATCAATATCAATGTATTTTAATACTAATTTTCTAAGTTCATCTTTAGTTAAATAAACATCACCATTTTTAAAAACAACTTCATTAAAAGCATAAATTATATAACTTTTTATTCTATTTTCATTATCTAATGAATAATCTAAACTAAGCGCGATATTATCCAATTTAGAAAAATTAATATCCAAATCTAAATTTAAAAATTCATAAATGTTTTCTAAAACAATATTTTTAGAATTATCTTTATATGTGTTGTAAATGTCTAAGGCATCTTTATTTGAAAAACCAAGTTCAGTTAAATATATAATTATTTCTTGGCTTGCCTCATGTTTTTTTAAATTGTTTTTTATTAAATTAGCCTTTTTAGAAGTTAGTCCAGGAACTAAATCAAGTGAAGTCTCATCTTCTAATATTTTCTTTAAAGCATCTTCACCTAAATGATCAACTATTTTAGTTGCTAAAGACACACCTATTCCTTTAAATAAATCACTAGATAAAAAAGAAATGACTCCTTCTTTATCAGTTGGCTTTAACCTTTTATAATTTGACACTTCATATTGGTGACCATACTTTTTATGAATAACACTTTTACCATACATCATATAAGTATCATCAACATTCAAATCATGAAAATAGCCTGTGAAAGTTACTGTTTTATTAATATAATCTTCCATTTCTGGATCGTTAGTTTCCCTCACTTTAAAAAGGCCTATTACATAGCCCTTCTCTGATTTAAATATACTATTTCTATAGTTACCTTTAATGTATGTTTTCATCTAATCACCTAATAATTATTTTAACATAAAAAAAGTATCAAATGATACCTTTTTTATTTTACTAATTGCTTACTTCTTGAAATTCCCAAGTTTCAACAGTTACTGAAAAATGATTATAATAGTCAAATACTAATGGTTCATAAGTAAACACAGTTCCATTAGACAGTTTTAAATTTTGTCCTGGAGCGTGTTTAATATTGTCTGCGTAGTTAAATCGTGAATCATCATTATCAATTACAATAATAGCGATATCGCCTTCATTAGCATTTAGATCCTTTGGATCATTTCTAAAAGAATAATTTATAGTATGGTCATAACCATTTCTAGTTATGGTAGTATAACCAACTATTAAAATATCATTCTTTGATGGGTTTCCAGCATTAATTGGAATAACAACAGTATTTGTATTTGTAAAATCAAGAACCTGTTTTCTAAACCATGATGGTCCAGCTAACTCATCATTAATCGAATTCAGGCCTGTTGCAGATTCGCCTTTACTAGAAACTAAAACCCATTCGTATTCAACAACCGGTTCTTC
>SKFZ01000021.1 GCA_007117695.1 Bacilli bacterium | reverse complement strand
TCAGCACCCATTCTAATTCTTTCTTTAAAATCATCATGTTTTGGAACTATCATAAACTCTTGAAAATCAATGTTATTATCAGCATGCGCTCCACCATTAATAATATTCATCATTGGAACAGGCATTTCATTTCCTTCACCAATATATTCATAAAACTCCATATTAGAATAAATTGCTGCTGCTTTCATATTAGCAAGCGATACCGCTAATATAGCATTAGCACCCAACTTACTTTTATTTCCTGTACCATCTAAGTCAATCATCGTCTTATCAACCATTTCCTGATCTAAAGAATTAACCCCTATTAAAGCTGGTCTAATTTTAGTACATACATTATTGATTGCTTTTAAAACACCTTTACCTAAATATCTCGAATCTTTGTCTCTAAGTTCTAAAGCTTCCTTACTTCCTGTTGATGCTCCTGATGGAACACTTGCTCTTCCAACAATACCGCATTCTAAAATCACATCTGCTTCTATTGTCGGGTTTCCTCTTGAATCAAGAATTTCTCTTGCCAAAATATTTTTTATTTTACTCATTTTATCACTCCTAAAACAATTATAACACCCTAGTATAATTAAGCAAGAAAAACGATATAATTTTACACTTTATAAGATAGACTTTACCCTTTTTTTGTGCTATAATACTCAACTTATAAAGGAGTGTTTCATATGGTTGTTTTACAAATAGAAAAAGAGCAATTTGAAAACTTTACTAAAGACAAAAAAACCACACTTTATCAAACTGTAGAATACGGTAACACCATGGAAAAAGAAGGTTTTGAAGTCATTTATGTTGGTTTTTTTGAAAATGACATCATAATTGGTGCATCTTTAATATTGGTTGAAAAAACATTTGGTTTCAAATATGCATATGCTCCGAAAGGATTTATACTAAACTACAATGATTATAAATTACTAGAAGATGCCACTAGTGCAATTAAAAAGTTTCTAGGTAAAAAAGAAATAATGGCAGTAAAAGTAAATATCCCACTTTTACTTAGTGAATATGATACTAAAAATAAAGAAACTAACTTGATCGAAAAAAATAAGTCCATATTAGAAAATTTAGAAAAATTAGGATATACACACCTTGGATTCAACGATATGTTCGAAGCCCTTAAACCTAGATTCGAAGCTGAAATAACTCTTGAAAACAATATTTATGATATGTATTCAGGATTAAAAAAGAATTTGAAAAGAAAAATTAAAAATGCAGATTCACTAGGAATCAAAATTATAAAAAGTAATGAAGAAAATTTAGATAACTTATATGAACTTACTAAGAGAAAATATCCAAGAGGACTAGATTATTTTAAAACACTTCATTCAAAACTTATTGATAAAAATAAAGTAGATTATTTTTATGCAAAATTAGATACTAACCTTTACCTAAACACTATTAAAGAAAAATATGAAGAATTAGAAGAGTTAAGTAATGAGATAAATGAAAAAGTTTTATTAGAAACAAAAGACAAAACAAAAATTATTAACCAAAAAATAGAAACAGATAAAAATTTGTTTTCACTTAAACTACAACTTATCGAAGCTACTAAACTTTTAAATGAAAACCCTGAAGGAATTGTACTTGCTGGTATTCTATTGTATAAAGAATACGATCACATTTATATGATTATGGATGGATATAATACAAAGTTCAAACATTTAAGCGCAAAACACTTATTAATATTTAGAGCAATTGAATACTATGTTGAACAAGGATATAAAAAGTTTAATTTAGGCGGAGTATCTGCTCCAAACAAAGATAACAAATATAAAGGTTTAACTGAATTTAAAATGTCTTGGAACCCAACAGTTTTAGAATACTTTGGAGATTTTGAATTAATCACAAATCAGGCAAAATACTTTATGTATAGACATGCTAAGCCAATTAGAGAAGTTCTTAAAAACTAAAAAAAGCATATACGTTGTATATGCTTTTTATTTGTCTATTGACTCAACTAATTTATAATAGATTTTTCTAATTTCAGTTTTATCAGCTGCACTCATTTTAACGTAACTCAAATTAACTTGGTAACCACTATCCATTGTAAGCAATATATTTACTGAGTCTCTTTTAAAAACAATTGCAGTCGAAGAAATGTTTTTATATGGGAAAAAATGAATCTTCTTTTTCCCACCTAAAATATCTTTTCTGTCAAACAAAACTATTTTACGTTCAGTAAACAAACACTTGTCACGCCTAGTAGCGTACGCAATTAATATTTTTTCACCCTCACTAACATAATGTTTAGTATATTCAGGCAAATCACTAAGCGCAATCTTTCTATCAAAATTAAAATAATGTGTTAGTTCCTTAAATTTAATATAAGCCATAAAACCTCCTACTTAACAAATCCCATATTATTAAATGGGAAAAATACAAATACAACTTTACCCTCAACACCGTCTTTTGAAACAGAACCGATATCTCTACTATCTAAACTATCAGTTTGATTATCACCAAGTATAAAAATATACCCATCCTCTATCTCATCATAAGATTCATTAAAGTTTGGATCAATGATAAAATTTTCATTTTCATAAACTTCACCATTAACAAATAAAACGCCATTTTCAAAACTAAGACTATCACCTGGAAGTCCGACAACACGCTTAATTAGCATAGCATTAGTATGCCTAACTAAAACCACATCATCTCTTTTTATACTAAACAAGTTATAATGAAAATTTGAAACAACAGTAATATCACCGTCATTCAAACTATTTTGCATCGATGGTCCAACAACTCTTGAAAAACCAACAACATAAACTATAACTAAAAATACAAAAAGAAATATTCCAATATAAATAGCACTATCTTTCAAAAACTCTTTAACATCAAGTATATCAATATCCATGATACCACCTTCTATCACAATTAAATTATACCACCATTTTAATTTAAAAAAAAGTTAAACAACAAAAAAGAGCTCAAGCGAGCTCTTTTATTAGTTAATAATCGTCAACAACTCATAACCTCTAGTATGTGTAGATGGGTCTGTCGCCCATACATAATGGTAACCGATTTCATTAGTACTTATTGAACCTTGGAAATGTTGGTTATTACCACTTCCAACCTTAGTCATTGTAACAATATTAACATCATCATCGTTGTCTATATCAGCAATCTTAGCCAAAATTTCACTTTCTGTTAAAATTGTAGTTGAGTAAACATGATAAACATTATCTTGTTGTTCATTGAAAGTTGAATGCGGGTAAAACTTAACATTAATACCATTTGTTATTCTAGTAAGAATAATAAATCCACTATGGTTTCCCTGTGCTCTGAAAACGTCATATTCAGTTTTCGCAGTCAAACCATTATATTCTACAATCAATTCAAACGTCCCTATTTCAGCAGATGAAAATTCTTTAATAAAAGTATAATCACCTTCAGATAAAGTTACAGTTGAACCATCACTATAGTAAGCTTGAACAGTTATTTGACCCATATCATCGCCAACTAAATATCTAATTGGGTCAATCGAAATTCTAAGGTCATTCAAAACAACCGGTTCTTTATCCCATCTTGCATATAAAGTATGGCCTTCTGCAGTAGTAACAGTTGTACTACTACTAATCATTACTCCGCCTTCTTGGCTAGTAAACCAACCTACAAAGTCATACCCTTCTCTACTAGTCTCTGGCAATTCACCATAAGCAGTGTGGAATAAAACATCTTTTGTTTCAAACGATGGAGTTGAACCACCATTTGGATCGAACGTTACTTCATAAGAATTAGGTGACCATCTTGCAAATAATGTATGGTTACTTGTAACTGAGACTATTGAATCAGGAGTAATTTCTGATCCTCCTGTAACAGCAGTATACCATCCATCAAACTCATATCCAGTTTTAATCGGCGTTGGTAACTCTCCATACTCTTGACCAAATGTGACTGTTAATGAAGTTGATGATACCGTACCGCCTAGTGGGTCAAGAGTTAAAGTATATTCTTTCGCTTTCCATTTTGCATATAACGTATGATCGTTTTCATCCGAAACTTTTGTATCTGATAAAACTTTATTAGTTAATTCTGAATCTAAATACCAACCTTCAAAAGTATATCCTACTCTTCCTTCGAGTTCTGGTAATTCTCCATAATATTCATCATAAGTTACTTCTATGCTTTCTGGTGTAGCTATTTGATCATAGTTCGTTTCAAAACTT
>SKFZ01000004.1 GCA_007117695.1 Bacilli bacterium | reverse complement strand
TCTTCCAAATCGTCGTCTTCATCTAAGTCATCATCTAGTGCTAATTCGTCTTCTTGTTCTTCTTCAACCTCTTCTTCTGTTTCTTCCTCTATTTCTTCTTCATCATCGTCATCATCAGAGTCAGTAGTAGATAAATTACGCTCTCTTAAATCCCATTCCATGTTATCTAATAGGGTAAATCTTTTGTCGATTGTTAAAGATGTGTAAAAATCACCAATTTTATCTCGAAATTCATTGTCTGAATAACCAAGCAAAGAACAAACGTCTTTAAAAATACCTGGGGTATTCATTGTTTTCCCTTTTTCTTTTAAAATATGATATGAAATATCAGTATATGTCATTAATTCTAATTCTTCTTTAGAAATATCTTTTAACATATAACCCCTCCTTACATTTTTTCTGGCGCATCAATATTAAGTAATCTTAAGCCTTCTTTTAAAACTATTGCAACTGAATTAGAAACTTTTAGTTTAAAGGCTTTCTCATTGTCATCACCATCGTTAATTTTACAATTTCCATAAAATTTATTAAACTCTTGTGCTAAATCCATAACGTATTTAGCTAATAAAGATGGATCATAACCTAACTTGGCCTTAACGATTATATCATTAAATTCATATAATTTAAACACTAAATTCCAAATATATGAATTAATTTCGACTTTTTCAAAATCAATGTCTTTTAATTCATTATTTTTCAAAAGAGACATTATTCTTGCATAAGTATATTGAATGTAAGGGCCTGTTTCTCCTTCAAATCTTAAAACATCTTCTAATTTAAATTCTATATCGTTAGTTCTATAATTTTTTAAATCATTATATATAACTGCACCAATTCCAACTTGTCTACTCACTTCTTCAACGTCAACACTATCAGCGTTTTTAATGTAAGTTTTTGCCATATCTTTCGCTTCTACTAAAACATCGTGCAACTTAACCGTTTTACCTTTTCTAGTAGACATTTTTTTCCCATCTTGAAGAACCATACCAAAGTTAACATGATGCATATTATTTGCAAAATCATGTCCCATTTTGTTTATTACAGCCTTCAATTGCTTTAAATGTAGTGATTGTTCATTTCCAATAACATAAACCGCTTCATCAAAATTATAAGTCTTTTTTCTATAAAAAGCTGCGGCTAAGTCTCTTGTCATATATAAAGTGGCACCATCTTTTTTCATTATTAAAGCTGGTGGCATATCTTCTAAATCTACTACGTATGCTCCTTGGTCTTTTTTTAGTAAGTTTTTCTCTTTTAATTCCTCAATTACACCATCCATTTTATCTAAATAAAATGCTTCACCGTTGTATGAGTCAAATTTACTAATTCCTAATAAATCGTATGTTTTTTGAAACTCTTTTAATGATTCATCTCTAAACCATTTCCATAGCATCAATGCTTCTTCATCACCATTTTCTAAAGCTTTAAAGTATGCTCTTCCTTCATCTTCTAAAGAAGGTTCTTTTTCTGCTTCTTCATGAAATTTAATATATAGTGCTAGTAGTTCTTTTATAGGTTCTTTTCTTATTGCTTCTTCATTTCCCCATTTTTTATAAGCACAAATCATTTTGCCAAATTGAGTTCCCCAATCACCTAGATGGTTTATCCCAACTGTGTTATAACTATTTTTTTCTAAAATGTTTTTTATAGCCTGACCAATTGCCGTACTTCTTAAATGTCCAACCCCAAAAGGTTTAGCAATATTTGGTGCTGAGTAATCTATTACTGCGGTTTTATTCTCACCTATATTACTTTTTCCATAGTTTTCTTTTTCTTCATTAATTTTATTTATAACATATTTAGTTAAATCTTCTTTTTTCACAAAGAAGTTCAAATATCCTGATACAACTTCTACTTTTTCATATTTGCTTTCATCAAGATTATTTTTGATATCTTCTGCGATTGCAATTGGACTTTTTCTAAGCTTTTTTGCAAAAACAAAGCAAGGAACTGCGTAATCACCAAAACTTCTTTCCTTTGGAGATTCCACAACAACATCCTCTTTTGAAACTTCATTGTTTAAAGATTTTAAAATATCGTTAATTATCTCTTCTCTTAAGTTCATTTTATCACCTCGTATTTAAGTACAAATACACTTTCTTCTTCTTTTGTATTAATTTTATATTTAGCATATAATTCATTTTTTTTCAATTTGAGATTAGTATCAGTCACAGTTAATGGTATAGATTTGTTTTCCTTTTTTAGCCTATAACTAGAATTCCCATTAAAATCTATTACTAACTCATAATCAGAGCTACTCCTGATTATTTTAATATTACTATTTTCCATAAAAATTTTAACTTTTGTATCTTCATCACTATACGTAATAATATCATCTAAAAATATACCATTACACTCGCTTTTATGGACCAATTTTTCATCCTCGAATAAAGAGGCATCAATTTTTATTTTCATTATATACCTCCTTTTTATGTAAGCATTATAGCACCATTTTATGTTTATAACAAGTAAAAAATAAAAGTAGAGTTACTACTTTTATTTAATAATATTTAAAACATCCCCAGTTTTTAATAAATGCGAATTTGCATCATCGGTATCTAAATGCAGTTCCAAAGTGAAGCTTGGATCAACTTTTAAAAATACTTTATCTAAAGTCCCGCCTTTTATACCTTCACATTTAACACTTACCTTATCAAGGCCTTCAAGACCATAGTTAATTACATCATCTGGCGTTAAGTGAATGTGTCTATTTGCAATAATACAAGACTCTTTCACTTCAATTTCTTTATCTTTATAAGATATAGTTACAGTCTCTGCATTTTTTAAATCCCCAGAATCTCTAACCGGTGGATTTAACCCTAACTTATAAGCATCAGTCTTAGAAATTTCAACTTGTGTATAACTTCTAATAGGTCCTAAAACCCTAACATTTTCAATTGAACCTTTATTTGTTTTTATCGTTACTGTTTCTTCTGAAGCATAATGTCCTTTTTGAATTAATTCTCTTTTAACTGTTAATTGATCTTCAAATAAATAGTTTAAAACATCCTCACTCAAATGAACGTGCCTATTAGAAACACCTAATTTTACTTTCATGAATATCCCTCCATAATTATTTTAACATGAATAAATATAAAATCAAAAATAATTGATAAGCGCTATATTAAATGTTATAATTTAATATAGGTGATACAATGACGATATTTATAATTTCAATGATATTATTACTACTAGCAATCTTAATTGTTTTTACAGTTATGTATAATAGGTTTCAAAGCTATTTAATTAGAATAAATGAAGCCGAGGCAAGTATTGATGCTGTTCTTAGAAAAAGATTTGATCTTTTAAACAGATCTATTAGCATTATTAATGCCCATACAAAAGATGATGAAGAGAAAAAAGATGCATTATCGATGATTGTTAAATTAAGATCAAGAAAAATTTCTAACTTCGAACTTGATAGAGTTCTTTATGAAGCTATAAATGAATTTAATGATTATAAAGATTGTTATGAAGAATTACATCATAATGAAAGCTTTATTAAAATAGATAGTAGCTTAAGTGAAACAGAAATAGAAATACACGCATTAAGAAAATATTATAATGATGTTATAACAGGATATAACAAACTTGTTAGAAAAATACCTTCAAACATCATTGCTAAAGTATTTAAATATAAACTTAAAACATATTTTGATGGAAAAGATATGGAAGATGATGACATCCATGACTTTAAACTATAAAAAAACTACTTACGTAGTTTTTTTTTATAATATTTACAAATTGTTTTTAATTCACAACTCTCACATTCTGGAGATTGTGCCTTGCAGTAATACCTCCCAAACAAAACCAATTGATGATGTAGTTTTAAAAGGTCTTTTTTTGCAAACTTTTTATTTAGTTTAATTTCGATTTCATCTGGAGTATCGCCTTCTTTAGCAAGCCCAAGTCTTTTAGAAACTCTAGAAACATGTGTATCCACTGCGATTAAAGGGACATTGTGAATATTACTTAAAACAACATTAGTCGTTTTTCTCCCAACACCATCCAGCGATTCTAAAAATTGTCTATCGTTTGGAACACACCCAATAGATTCTAAGTTTTTTGCAATCGATATTATATTTTTAGCTTTTTTATTATAAGTTCCTATCGGTCTTATAATTTTTTTTATCTCCTCAATATCAGCATTTGCCAAAGATTCGATAGTCGGATATTTTTCAAATAATATTTCCGTAACTAAATTAACTTTTTTATCAGTAGTTTGTGCACTAAGCATTGTTGCTAAAAGCAGTTCATAATCTTTACTATAGTTAAGTTCACATCTAGCGT
>SKFZ01000029.1 GCA_007117695.1 Bacilli bacterium | reverse complement strand
TCCCATGGGTGACTAGTAACAAATCTAATTCTTTCAATATTAGTTTTAGATACATCTTTTAAAAGATCAGAAAGACCATAATTAGTATCTAAATCCTTACCGTAAGCATTAACATTTTGTCCTAATAAAGTTACTTCTTTATAACCTTTTTGAACTAACTCTTCTACTTCCTTAATAATATTATCTTTATTTCTACTTCTTTGTTTTCCTCTAGTATATGGAACTATGCAGTAAGTACAAAACTTATCACACCCAAACATAATATTTACCCAAGCTTTATATTTGTTATCCCTTTTAACAGGAATATTTTCTAAAACACTACCCTCACCCGAAATAACTTCTACTTCAATTTCCTTTTTAGATATTGCTCTTGATAAAATATTAGGTAAATTTGCTATGTTGTGGGTTCCAAAAACTAAATCTAAATAGTTATACTTATCAAGAATTTCATTAACAACAACTTCTTCCTGCGCCATACAACCACATACACCTGCGATAACATCATTTTTTCTTTCTTTTAAGTTTTTGATTCTGCCTAACATACCAAAAACTTTATTATGAACATTTTCTCTTATCGCACATGTGTTTAATAAAATTAAATTAGCTTCTTCGTAATCATCAGTTTCAACATAAGACATGCCTTCTAAAATGGCTTTAATGTTTTCAGTATCATGCTCATTCATTTGACAACCATAAGTTCTAATAAAGTACTTTTTGCCTTTACCTAGTTCTTTTAAATTATCTAATTCAGTATATTTAAATGATTTAGTTAAAACTTCTTCATTTGTTCTAATTTTTGCTTTTTGTAAATCTGGTTTTAACAAAATTACACCACCTTAAATTTCTTGTACGACCACTAAAATCATCGGACTACATTGAGTTTTCCTATATAATTGTTTACTTAATTTGTTTCTAACATCATTTTTAATGCTAGAAAAATCCGTATACTTACCTTTAGTATGTTCTTTAACTACTTCTAAAGTAATATCTTCAATTTCCTTAATCAACTCTTGGTTATCCTTAACGTAAATGAAACCTTTAGTTAAAACTTCAGGGCCTGCTAAAACTTTTTTAGTTTTACGACTTATAGTAGTACTAACCATAACAATTCCATTTTCACCAAGACTTTCACGATCTCTTAAAACAAGCGCCCCAATATCATCTGATGTTTTACCATCGATTAATAAATCTTCCGTTTTCACTTTGTCAAATGAGTCAATTAATTGCCCATTTTCGAAAGTTGCAACGAAACCATTTTCCTTAAGCAAAATGTTTTCATTTGGAATACCAATTTTGCTAGCTAAATTAGCATTAGCAAGTTGATGTCTATATTCTCCAATCACAGGAAAATAATACTTTGGTTGCATTAAATCAATCATCATTAATAAATCTTCGCTTGATGCATGATTTTCTAAGTATTTTTTAGCATCTAAAATAACTAAGTTACTTCCAACTTTTGATATTTCATCAAATAAATCAGCAGCAGTTTTCTCAACACCATCATATACAGGTGATGCAAAACAAATAGTATCTTTGTCACTAAGCGTAATGAACTTATCATATCCGCCCACTATTCTAAACATATTTGAAAAGGGTTTTTCACGCTCATCACTAATTAAAACAACAACGCCCTTATCTTTAGTATGACTAATGCTTGAAATTCTTTTAATATCAAAATCAATATACCCTTTAGATATAGCGTTTTTAATTATAGCCTCAAGCCTTCTACCTAAAATTACAACTTTTCTGTCTTTATTTTTTAAAGCATCAAGTAGTTTTTGAATTCTATAAATATCAGCTTGCATTACATTAACTAATATTCTTCCTTCGTTTTTGTTAATAAGCTCACTAAAAGCCGAATCAACACGGTGTTTTGGCGATGTAAACCCTGGTTTTTCTGAATAAATTGATTCAGATAGTAAACAAAGTACACCCTTCTTACCAATATAGGCAAGCTTTCCAATATCCATGTTATATGACCCTATCATCGTTGGATCAAACATAAAGTTACCTGAATAAAAGATTGTCCCATCAGTTGTGTTAAGTGCATATCCAAGTGCTTCTGGCACTGAATGAGTTACACTAACAGGGAAAATACTATTATCTCCAAAATTAACTTTCTTATGTGCTTTTAATTCTATTAAGTTATCCTCTTCATATTTAATTTTATCAGCTTTAAGTTCTTCTTTTAATATTTCTAAAGTAAACTTAGAAGCATGAACCTTTATACTAGGATAATCCTTTATAATATCAGGAATAGCCCCCATGTGCTCATCATGACCATGCGAGATGAAAATCCCTTTAATTCTTTCTATATTTTTATCAATGAATTCATAATTTGGAAGTATATAATCTATTCCATATAATTTATCATCAGCATATTTTAAACCAGCATCAAAAATAAAAACATCGTTGTCTACTTCTACAACATACATATTTTTTCCGCTTTCATTTAGTCCACCAAGACTAAATATTTTTATTTTACTCATATTTATCTCCTTTCTGTTTTTAATAATTACAAGTTAAAGCCTTAATCATTATACCAAAATAAAGACTTTGAGTCCACTTATAATAAAAGAAAAAACTGACATAAGTCAGTTTAAACTAGTTACCTTTTAAAACCTCAATCGCACGTCTCATTTCTAAATCATACTTAACGATATTAAGACCACCAAATGCTTTTAAGAATTCTTCTTTATCCATTTGATATTTAGCAGCAATTGCTTCAGCTTCTTTATTAGCTTCTTCTTCTGTAACACTAATGTTTTCAGCCTTAATAATAGCTTCAAGCATAAGTCTATATTTAACTCTTTTGTTTGCTTCTTCTTTCATTTGCTCTTTTAACTTAGCTTCATCAGTATTAGTGAATTGGTAATATTGCTCTAAAGTTAAACCTTGCATTTTTAATTGGTCTTCATATTGATGTAACATTCTGTGAACTTCATCATCAATCATTTCTTCTGGAATTTCAACTTTAACATTTTCACTAGCTTTTTCTAAAAGTTCATCGATATATTTGTTATCTGAATCAACATCTTTTCTAACTCTAATGTTTTCTTTTAATTGTTTTTCTAAACTTTCTTTATCGTTGATACCTTCCATTGCTAAATCTTCAAAAAATTCAGCATCTAATTCTCTTTTAATAGTTTCTTTAACTTCGTTTACTTTAACTTTAAATAAAACTTCTTGTCCTTTTAAGTCCTCTGATGGGTACTCTTCTGGGAAAGTTACTTTAACATCTACTGTATCTCCAGCTTTTGAACCTACTAATTGCTCTTCAAAGCCAGGAATAAAAGATCCACTACCTAGTTTTAACATATGTCCGTCAGCTTTACCACCTTCGAATGCAACACCATCTTTAAAACCTTCAAAATCAATATTAACAGTATCTCCTAAAACAGCCTCACCTGGTTTAATTGACTCTTCTTCATATTTTTTAGTCAATGCATCTAACTCAGCATCGATTTCATCTTGTGTAACTTCGGCTTCTTCTTTAGTAACACCTAAGTTTTTGTATTCACCTAATTCAACTTCTGGTTTTAAAATTAGTTTAATCATAAACTCAACACCAGACTCATCAATACTTAAAAGTTCTACTTTTGGTTCTGCTACGATTTCTAAATCTTTATTTTCTTCTAATACATTTCTGTATTCTTCTGAAATAACAACATCAGCAGCTTCCATAAATAATGATTCTTTACCGTATTTTTTTAAGAAAACATCTTTAGGAGCTTTTCCTTTTCTAAATCCAGAGATTTCTACTTTTTCATTAGCTTTTTCAAAAGCTTTATCTAAAGCATCTTCCCATCTTTGACCTTCAACTTTGTTTTTTATTTCTTTAATATTTGCCATAATAATACCTCTTTCCTTTACCTTAAATAGTATATAATAAATAATATTTCATTGCAAGTACACCTAAAAAAAGGGCACTACAATGTAGTGCTAAAAAATTTCAATAATTTCAACATCATAATCGCCACTTGGGCTTTTTACTGTAACTACATCTTTAACCTTTTTGTTCATTACTGCTTGAGCAATTGGTGATTCATCTGAAATTTTATTTTCAAATGGATCAGCTTCCACACTTCCAACAATGTCAAAAGTATCAATTTCTCCATCCTCAAGATATTTCAACTTAACACTAACACCAATATTAACAGTGTCTGTATTAACTTTAGTAACAACATTTGCTTTTTCAATAATAGCTTCAATTTCTTTAATTTTAGACTCAATCAATCCTTGTTCTTCTCTTGCTGCATCATATTCAGCATTTTCAGACAAGTCTCCTAAAGCGCGCGCATCTTTAAGCGCCTCTAAAACTTTAGGTCTTTCTTCGCTCTTAAGTCTATCTAATTCTGTTTTTAATTTTTCTAACCCGTCAGCAGTCATATTTATACTTTGGTTTGACATTCTTTTCACCTCATTCACGACTTTAGTAATGTTACTATATTTACTTAAAAAAGTCAACCATAATTACTTTTTAATTCTCATCATAT
>SKFZ01000003.1 GCA_007117695.1 Bacilli bacterium | reverse complement strand
GACCCAGATCCAGATGATCCAATTGATGAAGATTTTGAAGAAAATATTTTAGTTACCACTATATTAGTTAATAATTATACACAAGGTAGAGATCAGTTCTATGAATATGAGTTAACAATAGAAAATAATAATGAACAAACTCCGACTTCATCATGGTCTTTTCAAGTACCATTAGAAGGGCGTTCAGAGTTTAGTTCGGCAAGCAATGTTAACTACGTTGTTTCAAGCAACATGGTTGAATTTTCAAATACGTCATCAAATGGAACTATTAATCCTGGAAGTAGCACAACATTAAATCTTAATTTTGTTACTCATAGAAATGATACTTTTAGTCTTGTTGTTGAAAATTTTGAAGTGTCAGAGTAGGTGTTCAAGTGAAAAAGAATTTAAACTTAATTTTAGTTATTTTAGGTATTGTTGCAATAAATTTGTATGCTTTTTCGCCTGAATTTAATTTTGTATATTATACTAGAAATATACTTCCGATATTTTGGATACTTAATTTTATTATCGCAATAATTTTAACATTAAATGAAAAGGCACGAATTAAAGCTAAAGCGGATAGAATTTATGCAACATTCATCGTTGTATCAGGGCTATTAATAATATACTTTTTATCAGGATTGCTAGTAGACTATGCTTACTCTCCATATAACCACAGTATAAGTTCTATTTTAAGAAATTTTTATTACTTAGTTTTACCAGTTGTTCTACAAGTTTATGTTTTTGCAACGATAATCCATTTTTCAAAGAAAAAAATATTAACTAGTGTATTTTCAATGTTCTTATTAGTTTTCAGTACTACTAATACATATTTGTTTTTTATTCAATCAAATACACCACTAGGTTATTTTGAAAATTTCTTTTTAATTTTATTACCGGTTATTATTCAATCGATGGTTATTATCTACTTAATATATACTAGTGGGGTATTAGTGGCGTTAACTTATATCTTTCCTATAAAGGTAATAATAATATTACTACCATTTTTCCCTGATTATAGTTGGTTTTTGTTCTCAATGAAGCATGTAATAATCGCTGTATTAGTTTTCTTTGCAATTGATAATATACATATGAAAAAAGTTCTCAGACTTTCTAGGAGGAAAATTAAAAGTGAGGGTTTTTTAAAAAGTTTGCCAACATTTTTAATTTTAACATTGATGGTTTTATTTGTAACTAGAGTTTTTACATACTATCCGGTAGCGATTTTATCAAATAGTATGAACCCTAGTTTTTCAAGAGGATCAGTAGTTATTGTAAACAAATCGTCTTCAAATTTAGAAAAGCTTGAAAAAGGTGATATAATAAAATATAAATATGATAACAGTTACGTTATACATAGAATAATTGAAATTAAGGAATTAGGTGGCGAAACTTATTTTCAAACTAAAGGAGATGCAAACCGATCACCAGATATCGATTATGTTAATATAGATGATGTTTCTGGAGTGATAAAGCACAGTGTTCCATACCTTGGTTTTCCGTCTGTTTGGTTAACTGAAATTTTTACTGGAAAAGACTCAGAAGCAAATATAGAATTGGGATGATTTATGAAAAAAAATGTATCATTAAATATTTTTGTTAGATTTATTTTAGCAGCATATTTAACTATGGCTCTTTCGTTAGGGGTATATTTTTTGGTCGTTTCATTAAACTTGTTTGAAGAAAAATATTTTGAATATGAAAAATACACGGCTAGTTATAGTGCCAAGCAAAATTATAAGGTACAATTAAAAGAGAATAGTATATATGATAAGAGTTTAATAGAAGAAAATAAAACATATATTTCTAACTTAGTAGAAGAGATACCTATTAAATATGAAATTGACTTTATTTCAAGTGATGACACTCTAGTTGAGTATGCTGCTAATAGTTATGCTGTTTTATCTATAACGCATAGGGTTAGTGGATCAGATAAACCGCTCATTCTTGAACGCGTTTATGAACTTCAATCAAGTGAAGGTGTTTTAAATGATAAAATGACAGATGAAATCATTTTAGACTTTGAATTTTTCGAAAGCGAAGCCGAGGCAATAGTTAACAATCTCGATGTTCATACTAGAAGCGAATTAAAAATTTATTATAATGTTGAATTAAGTAATGATTATTTTGATGAGCGAGTTTCTTTTGATAAGAAGATCCCGCTTTTAGAAAGTGCATTTACAATTTCTAAAAGTAATAATTCCACTCAAAATATTGTAATAACAGAAAAAGATTATTTTGATTTAGAAGATGACTACTTATTAGCATCACTAGGTTTATTTATTGTTACTATTAGTTTAATGTTTTTGATAGTTTGGCGAAACAAAATATTTTTTACTCATATTAAAACTGAATTTGAAAAAACAAGAGATAAACTACTAAAAGAGCACGATGAGGTTATTATTGAAATAGTTACTCCGGTTGATAAAAGTGGTTTGTCTATAATATATGTTAAAAACTTTCATGAAATGTTAGATTTAGAAGAGGGACTTAGAATACCAATTAATTACTATGAGGATGAAAGAAGGGCTAAGGGTGAGTTTTCACTTAGACATGGAGAAGTTTTATATGTACTTGAAATATAGAGAAAATTGTATTCTCTATATTTTTTTATGTTATAATTTAGTAAGGAGGTACACATGAAAAATCCACCATTAAATTTAAAAACAAACTATTCATTACTTAAAAGTATGATAAAAGTAGATGATTTAGTTTTGCTTGCTAAAAACGAAGGATTAACCTCACTTGCAATAGCAGATGAGAATCTTTATGGTGCGTATGAATTTTATAAAAAGTGTACTTTAAATAATATTAAACCTGTTATTGGAATATCATTAAACTATAATGGTTTGGATTTGCTTTTGTTTGCTAAAAACAATGAAGGGTATAAAAATTTAATTAAAATAAATGCTTATGGGAAACTAGAAAATTATACCAATGATATTATTTGCATATTTTTAAATAAAAAAAACAATGAGGTTGCTTCATTGTTTGAAGATGTTTATTATTTTAAGTCTAAATCTTTAAATGAAGTTAGAACTTTAAATGAAAGTGATATAAAACTTTTACCTATCCTTGAGTCAATAAAAAAAGGAATTACCGTTGAACTAGTTACTAAAAATTCATCTTATGATTATTTTGAAACAAATGATGATGAAAAGGTAAAAGAGATTATAGAAAAATGTAATGTGACTATGGAAAAACAAAAAGATACAATACCTGTTGTTTTTAATAATAGTTATGAAGAATTAAAAACTAAGTGTATTGAAGGCATGAAAAAAAGGTTTGGTAACTCAGTTTCCGTAGCTTATAAAAATCGCCTAAAAAAAGAACTTGAGATAATTAGTAGTATGGGCTTTGAAAATTATTTTTTGATTGTTAGTGATTATGTTGCTTATGCAAAAAGTAAAAATATTTTAGTCGGCCCAGGAAGAGGTAGTGCTCCAGCTTCATTAGTTTCATATGTTTTATATATTACTGATGTGGACCCAATTAAATATGATTTATTATTTGAAAGATTTTTAAATCCATCTAGAAAAAATTTACCCGATATAGATATAGATTTTGAGTTTGATAAGCGTGAGCAAGTCATTAATTATTGTGTAAATAAATATGGTAAAGAAAAAGTATCAGGAATTATTACTTTTGGGACTTTATCGGCTAAGCAAGTCTTAAGAGACGTCTGTAGATCATTTTCGATTGAAGGTAAAACTACTGATTACCTAGTTAAGTTTGTTGATTCAAAAAAAACTTTATTTGAAAATTTAAAAGGAAATGAGAAACTAAAGAAGTATTTAAGTAATGATGCTGAACTTACTAACATTTATAATATTGCTATGAAGTTAGAGGGATTAAAGAAACACAAATCAATTCATGCGGCTGGTATCGTTATGAGCGATAAAAATTTAGATGATATCATTCCAATTGATGTTTATGATGATATTAACATATCAGGTTTTAACATGAATGATTTAGAAGAATTGGGCTTATTGAAAATGGATTTATTAGGTCTTAAGAATTTAAGCTTAATAAAAAACACCTTAGAAGATATAAATGAGGAAGTTGAATTTTCAAAAATTAATTTAAATGATAATAAAACGTTCTCGCTTTTTAAAAATGCTCAAACTAATGGTGTTTTTCAATTTGAAACAGATGGGATGATGAACTTCTTATCAAGACTTCAACCATCTAGCTTTTCAGATTTATGTGCGGCTATTGCCCTTTTTAGACCAGGACCGATAAAAAATATCGATTCTTATATCAGAAGAAAAAACGGATTAGATAAAGTTGATTATTTTCATGAGGACCTTAAAGGCGTTTTAGAAGAAACTTATGGGATTATTATATACCAGGAGCAAATAATGAAAATTGCAAATATTATGGCTGGTTATGATTATGGAAATGCTGATGTTTTAAGAAGAGCGATGGCTAAAAAAGATATGAAATTACTTGAAAGTGCAAAGGATGATTTTGTTAGTAGCAGTATTAGAAAAGGGTATGATGAAAAAATTGCTATTAAAATATATAACCATATTTTAAAATTTGCAGATTATGGTTTTAATAAAGCGCATTCAGTTTCATACTCTTTAATATCATATAAAATGGCATATTTAAAAGCTAACTACCCAAAAGAATTTTTTAAAAACATTTTAAATTATTCAATATCTAGCGATGAGAAGGTAAAGGTGTTTTTATATGAGGCTAGAAACTTAGGGGTAGATGTTTTAATGCCGTCAATTAATGATAGTTATGATAAGTTTACGATTGAAGGAGATGCAATTAGGTGCCCAATAACTTTAGTAAAGGGACTTAGTTCTCAATTTGTATCTAAAATAGTTAATAATCATCCATATAACAGTGTTTTTGATTTGTTTATTAAATGTGATTTAAATAAAAAAGACTTAGATAATATTTCTAAGCTTGCTAAAAGTGGTTTACTAGATAGTTTTGTTAAAACCAGAAAAACCTTGATTAATAATATTGATGAGATTTTAAATTTTGTTGAAATTTATGAAGAAGGTATTACAAGTGAACCTGAGTTAACTTATCATGAAGAATATACTAAAGAGGAACTTATGAGTATGGAATTAGAAACTTATGGGATGTATATTAGTGAACATCCTATTAGTAAATATAAAACAAATAAATTTGTTGATTTATGCGATGTCAAAAAATTCTTTGATAAAAATATCGATGTTTTAGTATTAGTTGATAATGTTAAAACTATTACTACTAAAAATGGAAACGAAATGACGTTTTTAACTGGTAGTGATGAATCTGCAGCAATTGATTTAGTTTTATTTCCAAAAATTCATGAGAAGTTCACAGTTTCTAAAAATGACATAATAAAAGTAAATGCCAAAGTAGAAAAAAGGTTTGATAAGTATCAATTGATACTTATCAACTTAGATAAAGTTAAGTAAAAAAAATGAGAGTCGACTAAATGTCGACTCTACAAAGAATAAAAAGGGGTTAGCTAGTGTGATACTAGCACCAATTCGCCTAAATGAATTGGTAATGCGTATATTAATATAAAAGGATTTTAATGTCAAGTGCAAATTAAAGAAAAATAGTAAAAGTGGTGAATTTATGGAAATAAACGAGCAATTAAAGGAATATTTAGATAAATATATAATTCCAATGTATGATAATAATGATAATGCCCACAACCAAGAGCATTTAGAATATGTTATAAATAGGGCTATAAAAATAGGCGAAAAAGAAAAATTAAATTTAAATATAATTTATACTGCAGCAGTATTTCATGATGTTGGTCATCATATAAATAAAGAGAGTCATGAAATCGTTTCAGCAGAAATCTTATCAAAAGATGCATTTATAAAAGAATTCTTTAATAGTGATGAACTAAAAATTATTAAAGAATCAGTTTTAGATCATAGAGCATCAAAAAAGGAAAGTCCAAGAAGTATTTACGGAAAAGTTATTAGTAGTGCAGATAGATCTACATCATTTAATAATCTTTTAAAAAGAGTGTATGAAGTTTCTAAAAACAAGAAAAGTAGTTGCAGCAGCGATATTGTTGATGAGTCTTACAATCACATTAAAAATAAATATGGAAAAAATGGTTATGCAAGGCAAACGAACTTTTTTGAAGATGCCGAATATGAAAAGTTTTTAGAAGAAGTAGACAAGGCACTTGAAAATAAGGAAAAGTTCAAAAAAATTTTCAAAAATATAAATACATTAGATTAGAGGTGTAACTATGGATATCTCATCTCTTAGAGGTGTTGGAGCAAAAACAATGACTTACTTAAATGAGTTAGGTATAAACACAATAGATGATTTAATAAGTTATTACCCTTTTAGATTTAACGTAATAAAAAAATCTGATTCAAAAGAAATTAGAAGCGGTAATGAAATCACTTTAGTAGGTGTGGTTGAAAGTGAGCCAACTCTTTTTAAGTATGGAAAAACAAAGGATAGAATGACTTTTCGTTTAGTTAGTGATGACAATATATTTAATATTACGATTTTTAATCGTGGGTTTTTAAAAAAAGGGATATACATAGGAAAAAAAATCACAGTTATAGGGAAATATGATTTGAAAAACAGTAGCATAATTGCAAGTGATATAAAGTTGTTTGATATAGGAAATAAAGAGTATATTGAACCAATATATCATTCTAGTGCTAATATAAGCTCTAAACAAATATCTAAAATAATTAGTGCAGCTTTAAAAACCGGTATAAAAATAGATGATAAATTACCTTTATATATTAAAAATAAATATAATCTAACAAATAGAAGCGTCGCGGTTTCTGAGGTACACAACCCAACTAGTTTAAGGACTTTAAATCCTGCTATTAATTATTTAAAGTATGAGGAGTTATTTCTTTTTCTTGAAAAAATAAATATTTTGAAAGAAAAAAACAAAAAGTTAATTGGTAATGATAGAGATGTTCCTAAAAAAGAAGTGCTAGAATTCGTTTCATCGCTGCCTTTTGCTTTAACAGATGATCAAAAGAAAGTAGTATATGAAATATATGAAGATATGATTTCTAAAAAAGTTATGAATAGGCTTCTTCAAGGGGATGTAGGTAGCGGCAAAACTATTGTTGCATTCATAAGTTTATTCATAAACTTTAAAAGTAAATATCAAGGGGCATTGATGGCACCTACTGATGTATTAGCAAGACAACATTACAATAATATCAAAAACATTTTTAAAAATTACAATGTTAATATAGAACTTTTAACAGGGAAAATGAGTAATAAAGAAAAAAACTTAATAAAAGAGAAATTAGAAAATGGAGAAATTGATATAATTGTTGGAACTCATGCCTTGTTTTCAAAAGATGTAGCATACAAGAAATTAGGACTTGTTATAACTGATGAGCAACACCGCTTTGGTGTTAGACAAAGGGCCAACCTTAGAAAAAAAGGCAAAAATCCCGATGTTTTGTATATGAGTGCAACACCAATACCAAGAACTTTTGCTCTAACTTTATATGGTGATATGGATGTATCATCAATAAAACAAAAACCTCAAGATAGAAAAGAGGTTGAAACATTCGTAAAAAATTCAAATCAAATAAAAGATGTTCTCTCAAAGATGTTAAATGAGCTATCAAACAAGCATCAAATATATGTAGTTGTGCCTTTGATTGAAGAATCGGCTAAAAGTGATATGAAAAATGTTTATGAAATTTCTGAGAATATTAAGAAAGCTTTTAAAAATAAATTTAAATTAGGTTTACTTCATGGGAAAATGACTAGTTTGGAAAAAGAAAAGGTAATGGAAGATTTTTATAAAAACAATATTCAAATATTAGTTAGTACTACTGTGATCGAAGTAGGTCTTGACAATAAAAATGCAACCGTCATGGTTGTATTTGATAGTGATAGATTTGGACTATCAACTCTTCATCAGCTTAGAGGTAGAGTAGGAAGGTCTCATTTAAAATCTTACTTTTTTATGATATGTGATGAAGATAAAGAGAGGTTAGAAGTTTTGACTCAAACAAACGATGGATTTTTAATAAGTGAATATGATTTTAATGAGCGAGGTAGTGGCGATTTATTTGGGGTTCGCCAAAGTGGTGATGTTGAATTTAAAATAGCTAATATTAAAAGAGATTTAAAATTATTACAAAGAGTAGATGTTGATGTAAAGGAATACTTTGAAAATGTGTGAAAAATGAAAGTAATTACTAGATTAATCAAAACATTTCGTGTATAATTATTAGTAGAATAAAAATTAATGGGGGAATTTAAAATGGAAGAAAAAGAAAAAAATGTAATAACACTTGTAGATGGTAAAACAGGTGAAGAAAGAGAAGCAGATGTTTTATTAATGTTTAAGTTGGAGGAAAATGGACCTGATTACTTAATTTATACTTTTAATGAAGAAGATGACAAAGGTTTAGTTAAGGTTTATACTTCAATGTTTAAGAAAACAGAAGAAGGCGTTAGTTTGGAGAACATTCAAACTGAAGAAGAATGGACAAAAATAAAAGAGGTAATGAGAAAAGCAATTAACGATAATAGGGAGTGATATAGTGAAAGAATATTTAAAGTATTTAGAAGAGCAGCAAGAACAAGCAAAGTTAAGCAATCAAGATAATGTTGAAGTTTTTGCTAATTATATCGAAGAGTATAACGAATATTTAGAGGTTAAAAAGAAGTTCGAAGAGAAGTATGGTAATATTGTTTCTAAAATTAGAGCAGTAGAAACAGCCCTTTCTAAAAAAATTAATGATGGTGATGACGAAGTAAAAATTAGTCCACTTCTTAATGAAAGAGAAACTCTTTTAAATGCTAAATATAATGCTATGAAAACAATTGATAGTAAGATTTTAGAAAATAATTTTTTCGCTTGTAAAAAAATGTCGGATTTAGATATCACTTTAGAAGCTATGCAAAAAGCTTTCTTCGATAAAGAGGAACTACCTTTTAGAGTTGGTTATGTAAGAGGGAAAATGGAAGGTTTAGAATTAAAGGTTAATGACTTTCCAAATGAACTTATCGAAAAACATAAAGAGTTGGAAGAAAAGCAATTTGCTAAATTGGCGGAAGAAGCTAGAAAATACGAGATTAAACCAGATGGAACTATTGTATTTGAAGATGAGCTGGATTATTTAAGAGAAAAGGCGGCTGAAACGGTTGACTACAAAGAAAAAGTTGAACAAGAAGAAATAAACCCTATAGATGTTACTTATGTTGATGTGTTAGGTGAGTTTAAGTTGGAAACCTCTTTTGTAGAAAACCAAAATGCAAGGCTAATCAAAATAATGAGTGATCATGCAAAATCTATAAAAAACAAATATGGAAGTTCTGTAGCTGCAAAAGATGAAGAGGCATTAGAAGCTTTTCAGGAATACCAATCAGATTTGAAGCAAATTAGAAAAATCGATAAAAAATTGGGTAGTTTAGATAAAGAGAAAAATAAAGAAGAATACGAAGAACAAGAGGCTATTAGAGATGGCTTATTAGATAAAATAGAAGGTTTAAAGAAAAAAGCAGATAGTTATTTAAAAATAGAAGAATTGATAGCTAAAACTATTACTTTGAAAAAAATGGAAAGTTATATTGATGGACTTTCAGAAAAAGATTTTGACAAAGATTATTTAAACAAAATAAAAAAAGAAAAAGCAATGCTACAAAACGATGTTAACTTAATGACTGTTAAAACAAGTAGAGTTTCTAAGGAAGTTTTAGAGCAATTTGTTGATGGCCTTTTAAAAGAAGAAATAGCAAAAGGTACTGTTTTAAAAACTTTAAAACCTAATAAGGAGCAAGAAGAAAAAGAGGTTGACAAGCCAGAAGCAACTAAAGTGGCGGATGAACCAAAAGAAAAGGAAGAATCTAAAGATAAAAAAGAAAAAGAAGAGAAAGTAGAGAAAGAAGAGAAAGAAGAGAAAATACTTTCTACTAAGGAAATAAATCAAAAGGCTAAAGAAGCGGAAGATTTAGCAAATAAAATGAAAAAAGAAGGTCTTGATGAGGATTCTAAAAAAGTTTATAAAGATAAAATAGAAGCAATAAATACTCTTTTATCGAAACAAGTTGAAGTTAGAGAAAAGCAAATAAAAGAAAAACCAAAAGCTACGGTTAATGGTACTAAGAATGCTAAATTCGATAAAAAGTATGTGGATTTAATTAAAAGAGCAGCAAGCAATTCATATAATAAATTATTAGATAAACTTGGTGGTAAGAAATACCAAGAAATCGACAATGTTGTTCCTTTAGAGAAAAAGGAAGAAATGGTAAAAGAGGAGAAGAAGGAAACTCCAAAATTGTCAAAAGAACAAGAAGAATTAAATAATGTTGTTCAAAAAAGAAATAAAGTTGACGCGATTTTAAATGAATCAAAAGAATTTTCTATTCATGCAAAGGATAAAGATACTCTATTTAAAAAAGCTTTAAATAAAGCAAAAGAAACTATGAATATAGAAAATAAAAAACTTGATGAAGAAGATAAAAAAGCTAATGTTAATAAAAAAGATCCTATTGAAGAAAAATTGGATTCTTTGGGATCAAAAATTGCAGCTCAAGATAGTAAGCTTGATAAATATGCAATGGCTGTAAAAGAGATGCAAGCATTAAACATGGAACTTTATTCTAAAGTTCAAGGCTTTGAGCAAGCTTTATATGATCATCCTTCATTTGATCAAGATGTTAAAAGACTTACAAAAAGACATAAGTAATGGATTAATCCATTACTTTTTTTCTTTTAAATGATATAATTAATATAGGTGATATTATGCAACTTAACTTTGGTAGCACAACAATTTCTTATATCGATAATAATATAGTAAGTGATGAGTGTATAATCTTTATTCACGGATGGGGACAAAATAAAGATATGATGAAACCTTTGGCTGATAATTTTAAGTCAATTAGAACAATATGTATCGATTTGCCTGGTTTTGGTGAGTCAAAGTTAGGAAGCGTTATATCTGTTTATGACTATGCAAGTATTTTGAATAAATTTATTTCAAAATTAAAAATTAAAAATCCTACTTTAGTTGGCCATTCGTTTGGAGGGAAGATTTCATTAGTTTATGCCTCAAAGTATCATGTTAATAATTTGGTTGTTTTAGCAGCCCCCTTTAAGAAAACTAAGTCAAGTAGCTTTCAAACAAAGTTATCAAAACTAAAAGAAAAAGTGAATAATAAATTTTTAGTTGAAACATATATTAAATTATTTGGAAGTACTGATTATAAAAATTCTAGTATAGAATTAAGAGAGGTTTTGAAAAGTTCTGTAACAACTGGAATAGAAGAAGATATAAAAAAAATAAATTGTCCAACACTATTAATTTGGGGTGTTAATGATGATAAGGTACCTCTTAGTGATGCTTATGAAATTAAAAATATGATATATGATTCTGCGGTAATAAAAATAGAAAATGGTTCACACTATGCTTATTTAGAAGCGAAAGAGTATGTGCATAGTGTTTTAAAAGAATTTATTAAGAAAGAGTGATAATATGGTAATAAAGATATTGTTTTTTGTAGCGTTAATCCCGCTTTATGTGTTATTGTTTTTCAAACAAAAAAGAGCTTTAGCAGTTTTACAACAAAACTTTTATAATCAAAATTTTAGATATTTAAAATGGATTAAAAATAATTTTTTATTAGTTATTTTAGAAGCAGATGTTTATTTCCCATTTTTAGTATTAGCTATTAATGTTGAGCCCCTAATTTTAACATTATTATTTTTTAGTTATTATACTTTAGCATTAACTAATGACTTTAGATGTTTAAAAACGAATTTTGAGAAAAAACCTTTAGTTTTCACACCGAGAGTTAAAAGATTATTGGCTACTAGTTTTTTAATTTATTTGCTGCCTATAGTGTTCATATTTTTTACATATAAAGAATCTAATTTAATATACTACTTTTTAACATTAGGTTTTCTAGTTTATGTTAATTATTTTGTTTTAGCACTTGCAAATTACATTAATCACCCAATTGAAAGATTGATTTTTAAAGGGTTTTTAAGGTCTGCAAAAAACAAATTGGCTAAAATGGACCACATAGATGTTATTGGAATAACTGGAAGCTATGGCAAAACTACTACTAAATATATATTGAATGATATTTTAAGTGAAGAGTTTAAGTCTTTTAAAACTCCGAAAAGTTTTAACACCGAAAATGGAATAGTTAAAACTATTAATAATGATTTAAATAAACTTAACGATTTTTTTGTAGTAGAGATGGGAGCATTTAAAAAAGGCGAAATAAAAAAATTAACTAAAATTGTTAATCCAAAATACGGAATAATAACTAAAATAGGTAAAGCTCACTTGGAAAGTTTTAAAGATGAGTTAAGCATTAAAGAAGGGAAATTCGAACTTTTTGATGCTATACCAGATGATGGCGCAGTTGTTCTCAATTTTGATGATCCTTTTCAAAAAGGACATAAAAGTAAAACAAAAGCTAATGTTATATATGTTAGTTTGAAATCTAAAAAGGCTGATGTGTATGCAGAAAATATAAAATATAGTTCAGATGAAACTGTATTTACAATTAAATTTAAAAAAGATAATAGTAGTATTATTGCTAAAACAAAGTTGCTAGGTGAATTTAATGTGTATAATATTTTGTACTCAGTTGCTTTAGCAAAACATTTAGGTGTTAGTAACAAGGGTATTGAACGAGCTATAAAAAAATTAAAACCAGCAGAAAATAGATTAGAAGTTAAAAAGTTTAATGATATTAATTTAATAGACAATTCATATAACTCAAATCCAATTGGATCTTCTAATGCACTTGAGGTTTTAAAAATGCAAAATGGAAAAAAGATTGTAATGACACCAGGAATGATAGAGTTAGGTGTTAAGCAATATGAAGAAAATCATAAGTTTGGTAAAAAGATGTCAGAAGTAGCAGACTATGTTATATTAGTAGGCCCTAAACAAACAAGAGCTATATTTGATGGTCTTATGGTTAGTGAATATGATGTTGATAAAATATTTGTTGTCCAAGATATTAAAGAAGCTTTTAAGAAACTAAACGAAATTAAAGACGATGAAACTTATGTATTGATAGAAAACGATCTTCCAGATATTTTTAATGAAAAGAAGGTGTAATTATGAAGTTAAAATTAGGTGTAATGTTTGGCGGAACAAGTGTTGAACATGAGGTTAGTATTATCTCGGCTTTGCTAGCTATTGAAAATATTGATAGAGAAAAGTATGAGGTCATTCCAATATATATTACTAAAAACAAAGAGTTATATACTTCTAGAAAATTTTTGAATATTGAAAATTTTAAAAATATTGATGATGCAATAAAAGGAGCATATAAAGTAGATATAGAAGTTAAAAACAATAATATATATTTAAGACAAAATAAATTTTTCATGCCGAGAACTTTCGATGTTGATATATTTTATCCAATTGTTCATGGTTCTGGCATTGAGGATGGAACCATACAAGGTTATTTAGAATTTAAAGGTGTTCCATATGTTGGTAGCAATGTTTTATCAAGTGCGATAGGACAGGATAAAGCAATATTTAAAAACATTTGTATGGCAAATGGTATTTCTGTTTTAGATTATAAAGTTTTTTATGATTTTGAATTGGAAAACACTAAATACATAGAAGATGAAGTGGCAAAGTTATCTTTTCCAGTAATAATTAAACCATCAACTTTGGGGAGTAGTGTTGGTATATCTATTGCAACTTCAAAAGAAGAAGTTATCTCCAAAATAAGTGAGGCTTTTAAGTTTGATTATAAAGTCATAGTTGAAAGAAAAATAACATCTTTAAGAGAGATAAATGTGAGTTTGCTTGGAGATGAAAAAGAAGTTTCAATAAGTTCTATGGAAGAGATAGTAACCCCTAATGAGTATTATACATATGATGATAAGTATAAAAGTGACAGAAAAGGAATGAAGACCTCGAAGTCATCAAACAAAAGAATAATTCCAGCAAAAATTGATGAAAGTTTAGAAAATGAAATCAAAGATATTTCAAAAAAGATTTTTAAAGTCAGTGGCTTCAGTGGCATTGTTAGATTTGACTTTTTGATTGACAAAGAAAACTCCAAAGTTTATTTTAACGAGCCTAATACTATTCCAGGCTCACTATCTGTACATTTATGGAATGGTAGTGGAGTTAAATTCACTGAAATTTTGAATAAATCAATTGATGTAGCAATAAATAATTATAAGCGAAAAGAAGGTAAGATTAAAAGTTTTGATACAAACATTTTGAGTTTTCGAGGTGGAAAAAATTTAAAAGGGAAGCTCAAATAAAATTATGTTGTATAAATGTTAAAAATATGTTATAGTTAATAAGCTTTGATGTGAGGAAACTTAAATTAAACATCGGGCTTTTTATTTGGTTATTATTTTAATTTTCTCTTTTAAAATTAGTAATCGATAATTTTAAAGGAGAGAAAGAAATGAAATTTAATGAATTAAACTTAGAGAAAGAAATATTGGATATTATTGAAAAAGTTGGTTATGCCAAAACAACAGAAATTCAAGAGCAAGCAATTCCAAAAGTATTAGAAGGAAAAGATATTTTAGGGTGTGCGCAAACTGGGACAGGTAAAACTGCAGCTTTTGCAATACCGTTAATTAATAATTTAATAAAAAAAGAAGAGAGAAAATTAAGAGTTATAGTGCTTACACCAACAAGAGAGTTGGCGGTTCAAGTTAAAGATAGCTTTAAAAAGTATAGTAAAGGACTAAATATTTCAACTACAGTAGTTGTTGGAGGAGTTAACCAAAGACCTCAAAAAAAGGCTTTAAAAGATGGTGTTGATGTTCTTATTGCCACTCCTGGTAGAGCGCTTGACTTGATTAATCAAAAAGCAATAAAACTTCATAATATTGAAGCTTTAGTATTAGATGAAGCAGATACTATGTTAGATATGGGGTTTATTGATGATATTGAAAAAATTATTAAGAAAACACCTAAAGAAAGACAAACTTTATTATTTTCGGCTACTATGCCAAAAGAAATTAGAGATTTATCTAAAAAGTTTTTAGTTGATCCAGTTAGTATAACTATAAAACCAAACTTAGATAATGTTGTAAAAATAAGTGAGACTATTTATTATGTCGATAAACAAAGTAAAACTGGATTGCTTTTAGATGTTTTGAAAGACACTTCAGTAAAATCAGGACTTATTTTTACTAGAACTAAAAGAGGCGCGGATTCGCTTTACAAAAGTTTGAAGGCGAATGGAATTAAGGCAGAAGTTATTCATGGTGATAAGACACAAAATTCTAGAACTATTGCTCTTAGAAACTTTAAAAAGGGTAAAGTAAGACTTTTAATTGCGACAGATATCGCAGCAAGAGGAATAGACATTAGCGGGCTTTCACATGTAATCAACTATGATCTTCCAGAGCAAGCAGATACTTATGTTCATAGAATTGGGAGAACTGGTAGAGCAGGTGAAGAAGGTGTTGCTATTAGTTTTTGTGATTCATATGAAAAGAAAAATTTAAAATCAATTGAAAGAAGAGCAAATAAAGATTTCAGTCCTATAGTTGATGAGAATCATAAACCAACTAATAAAGATACTAGTAATTTTAGAAGTAAAAGGTCAACAAGAAGTAAATCAGGGAATCAAAAAAGAAGTAATTCAAGAGGAAGCAAAAGAAACTTTAGGAAAAAGTAATCTTGAACTTTAATCTATTCTTGGTATAATTATAATCAGGAGGATACATGATGGAGTATTTGAAGTTTAGCTTATTACTTATAATTTTAGGATTTTTTCTTGTCACAGGTTGTGCTAGTGAAGAAGTTAATGAGGAAAATAACAATGGTTCTAGTAATGAAAAGGAAATTGTTCTTACACCGATTAAAGATGTTACTTTAGCAAAAGTATCTAATTCTCTTTCTAATGGGGAGTTAGAAGATGCATTTATCATAGAAAATGATTATGAGGGTGATTTACAGTTTATTGAATTCATTTTGGAAAGCAGAGTAGAAATTGATGAGGAAGTTGATACTTCTGATGCTATTTATATTGACTTTGTTTATGGTGAAAATGAGGGTAGGTTAGTAGTGAACCAAGTGAATCAATTTAAACTTTTCTATAATTTAGAAGAAGAGAGTAATACATATACTTTTGATTTAGATGAACATATTTATTCGCATTTTTATCATCGACTTGAAGTAGGATATTAATCCTACTTTTTCTTTTTAAATAAAGTAAAAAAAAGTAAAAAAGTTATAAAAAAACCTTGCAAAAAAAAACAAATTATTGTATACTTTAATAGTCATATAAAGAAGGGCCTGTAGCTCAGCTGGTTAGAGCACACGCTTGATAAGCGTGGGGTCGCAGGTTCAAGTCCTGCCAGGCCCACCATTTATTATTTTATATATTGCCTCAATAGCTCAGTTGGTTAGAGCATTTGACTGTTAATCAAAGGGTCGTAGGTTCGAGTCCTACTTGAGGCGCCATTTATTTTTGGCCCGTTGGTGAAGTGGCTTAACACACCGCCCTTTCACGGCGGCATTCAGGGGTTCGAATCCCCTACGGGTCACCATTTGAAATTAAAAGATAGCCTTGCTATCTTTTTTATTTAATTAAAAAAATGATTACAAATCTTAGAAGTTATCCTTTTATTTCGTTGACATTAAAAGATTTATAATGTAAAATTATTTATGTAATGGAGCAGTACTCAAGAGGCTGAAGAGGCGCCCCTGCTAAGGGTGTAGGTCGGGTTCACCGGCGCGAGAGTTCAAATCTCTCCTGCTCCGCCATATTTGCAGATGTGGTTCAATGGTAGAACATCGCCTTGCCAAGGCGAAGACGTGGGTTCGATTCCCATCATTTGCTCCAT
>SKFZ01000023.1 GCA_007117695.1 Bacilli bacterium | reverse complement strand
TCTTGCGGGGATATGTATCTTGAATTCTTTCTTCACCATAGTTATCATATAATTTTATCCAATCAGATAATATCTTTGGATCAGTAAGACCTAAATCTACCGCAACTGAACGAATTGATTCTCCATTCTTAACTCTATTTATAGACAATAATTTAGTATCTCTTCTATAGATTTTACGGTCTCTATCCTTAAATGGTTCATCACCATGTTTTTTATATAATTTAATAATATACTTTATCCCACTAACCGGAAAATTATCATAGCTTCCACTTATGTGAGATAAAGATTTCCCCTCATCAACATGTTTTCTACATATATTTAATTTATCTTGCATCGTTAATTTCATAAAAAAATAGCTCCCTTCAGTTGGTTGAAGAATGTATATTAATTATACAATCTTTTTTCCAACTTTTGGAAGCCACTTCATTTCTATCTGGCAGGGGTGGAGAGAATCGAACTCCCAACCACGGTTTTGGAGACCGTCATTATACCATTTAACTACACCCCTAGACGAGTTAAATTATAACACAAAAGGTCAATATAATCAATAAAAAAAGATATAAAATAGAAAACTATTTTATATCTATTAACTTTTTCTTCGATTCTTCTTTAGGAACAGTTATGAGAAGGATTCCATCTTTAAATTTTGCATTTATCTTCTCTTCTTCAATGTTCCCCACATATATTTGTCTCTCGAATTTTCCATAGCTTCGTTCTTTTTTGATGTAATTTTTATTTTTATCTTCTTTTGAATCCTCTTTTTCAGCAGATATTGTCATGTAACCATTGTCGTATTCAACTTTTATATCATCTTTCGTAAACCCTGGCGCATCTGCTTCAATGTGATACATTCCGTTTTCTTCATAAATATCGCATTTAATATCTACTGGTCTCACTTCATCAAAAAAGTCCTCCATGAAGTTATCGAAGAAATATTTCCTTGGTAACATACTACCTACCTCCTTCTATAACAAATTTACCAAAACTTTTGGCACTTGTCAAGTTAGAGTGCTAATCTATTCCGTGCTCAAGCAAAACATCAATTACTTGCTTTTCATCGCCCCTAAATATTTCTATTTCTATAGTCTCACCAACATTATATTTGTATAAATTGAACCTAAGTTGAGCAGAATTTTCAACTTTCTCACCATTAATTGCAACGATTACATCCTCTGCTTGTAATCCTGCTTTATAAGCCGGCATCTCTTCATCCAACCTAATAATTACTACTCCATACTCTACATCTTCGCTCAAATATATCCTATTTAAGAAAAGTGTATATGTGTTTGAAACATCTATCATTTCAATCCCTAATATTGGCCTTTGGATATCTTCGCCTTTTTCAAGCCTCTCAGCAGCGGCCATTGCCATCTCGATAGGTATTGCAAAGCCCATACCTTCAATAGTGTCTTGAACTAGTTTTAATGTGTTAACACCAATAACTTCTCCACGATAGTTAAGTAGAGGGCCTCCACTATTCCCAGGGTTTATAGCCGCATCAGTTTGAAGAACTTCCATTATAAACTCTGCTCTATTAACTGTTACTGTAACTTGCCTATTTTTCCCCGATAATATACCTCTAGTAACTGTATTTATATACCTTCTACCAAGAGGTGATCCAACAGTAAACAATGTGTCTCCGACATTCAAATCGATTGAACTGCCTATTTTAGCAACCGAAGAAACAGCATCATTATCAATTGCTAAAACAGCTATGTCAGAAAATTCATCACTGCCTAGCAATTCAACTTCAATTTCCTGCCCCTCACTTGAAATTGCTACAAAGCGGTTCCCATTAGTTATAACATGATGGTTCGTCATAATATAAGATCTATCCTCTGTTTGCTTATAAACAAATCCAGTCCCTGTACCAGAAAATCTATTGCCGTTATATGACTCCAAAAGGAAAACAGCATCATAAACCTCGTTAACCGATGGACTTAAAGATTCCATTTCTTCTATTTTAACTTCACTAACAATTTCATCATTTCTTAAATCAAAATCATATACAAAGTCTACAACAGTAAGAGTCACAACAACACTCAACATCATAGACAACAAAATTGTTAATGGAAGTAATAAACTTTTTTTTGCTTCCATATTAATCACCTCTTTTAAATATTTTGTATGTCTCTCCAATTACTCGGGAACCCTATTTTGTTCAACACATTATCAAGGGGCACGGTTTTAACATATCCATCTAAAACATCTATCTCATATCCGATTTCGCCAACTAGATCTCTAAACTCTCTTTCTTTTAACAATTTACTAAAAATAATAATTACAGAAAAAAGGTCGTTTTTTCCGTACAAATACTCGCCATCAATTGTTGGAATATCAAGTTTTTCATGAACTTCGTTATTAGGGATTTGCCTTTGGGCTCTATAATCATATATTATATCCTCATGTGCACATAAGTTTCTATAATTTGATAATATTGATAAATAAATTGACATAGTTTCGCTCTCTAAACCATAGTAATTATTAATAGCTGTCTTATCTTCATCTTTTAATATATTGTATAGTTCAGAAACTATTCCCATAGATAAGACTTTAACCAAAACCCACATCGGTATATATCCGTAATTGCTAGTATAGTGCAAAGTCGCACTGTGCTGCTTTCCGTTTTTTCTTATTTGTCTTTTCATCTTGTTTATAACATCTTTAACTTGTCTAGCCTTTAAAGTGTCTTGTGTATAATTTTTAGCATTTAAATAATCTTTTTCTTTAAAACCATATTTTTTCGAAAGTTGATAACTTATAATAGATTTAATATTATTCTCAATAACTAAAATGTACTTAAACATTATATTTCTAATTCTTCTATCGAACAAAAAAGTTGCATATAACTCATCGAACTCTGTACCTTCAACAAAGTTTCTGCTACCATCAGTAAACAAATGCCTATAACCATTTATAAAAAAATAGTTTTCTCGCAATAATACACTTTTTGCTTCTTCCTCATCTGGAACAATTAAATTTTTGTCTTTCAAAATTTCCAATTGCTCATCTAAATTTTTAAATATTTTTGTTCCCATATTATCACCTTAAATAATTATAACATATTTTTAAAAAAACCAAAAAAGCACACTATTGCGCTTTACACCTTAAAAATATCAAAAGGTTTTTCTTTTGGTAAATTCAATTCAAACTGCATTCTTTTTTTTAAAGTGGGGTGAATTATACTTATCTTTTTTGCAAACAATCCTATATTACCTAACCCTGCTTTGGGATTATATTTATTATCGTTTACTAACGGAAATCCTCTACTAGAAAATTGAACTCTTATTTGATGGCTTCTTCCAGTAACTAAATCAACTTCAACTAAGGTTTTATTTTCTTTACTATATAACGCTTTATATTTCAAAATAGACTCTTTTCCACTTTGGTCAACCTTAACAAAGTTTGTTTTTTTGTTTTTTAAAAGCTTATCTTCAAATGTTCCACTTCCAGTCAGAACACCCTCGATAATCACTAAATAAATTTTATTAATTTGACCTATTCTCATCTGTTTATTTAACCTGCTTGCTGCTTTGCTAGTTTTAGCAAATATCATAATTCCAGAAACAGGCCTGTCTAAACGATGGATTAATGCTAAATAAACTTCCCCCGGCTTATTATATTTTTCTTTTATATACCTTTTCAATAAATTTAACAAATCCTCATCTTTAGATTCATCTTTTTGAACAGGCATATTAATTGGTTTTTCCACTACTAATAAATGATTATCTTCATATATTAAATTAATCTTTTTTAAATAATCCATATATACCACAAGGCAAAACCAAACCGTCCTTAGTAATAGGTAGTCCGACTTCACCAGCCTCCACAATATAATTTGGGTACTTTTTTAAAAGCGTTGTTTTTAATATATTTTCTAGTACTGTATTAGAAATCCCTGTCGTATAAGAGTTTATTAACATAAATAATGGTTCGTCACTTAATATATCCATACATGCATATATTAAGTTATATATAGAATCTTCAAATTTCCAAATTTCACCATTAGGACCTCTCCCATAAGATGGCGGATCCATAATAATTACATCATAACTATTTTTTCTTCGTTTCTCTCTTTCAACAAATTTAAGACAATCATCAACAATAAACCTTATCTTGTTATTTTCAAGATTAGACAAACGCATATTCTCTTTTGCCCAATCAACCATCCCCTTAGATGCATCTACATGAACCACCTCTTTAGCACCAGCTTTAGATGCAGCCATTGTCGCTCCACCAGTATATGCAAATAAATTTAATACTTTCACTTCTTTATTAGCATTTGAAATTGAGTCCATTATGTAATCCCAGTTAACGGCTTGTTCAGGAAAAAGGCCGGTGTGTTTAAATCCCGTTGGAGAAACCTTAAACGTCAATCCCTTATAATCTATTGTCCATTCCTTTTTAAATTTCTTATTATACTTCCACTCGCCGCCACCTTTTGGACTTCTTAAATAAACAGCATGTGCATCATTCCACATTTTTGATTTTTTATCACTTTTCCACATTGCTTGTGGATCAGGTCTTCTTAAAATGATGTCTTTCCATCTTTCTAACTTTTCAGAAGAGGATGCATCAATACATTCGTAGTCTTCCCAATCATAACTGAGTTTCATCTAATCACCTCACTATTATTATACAAAATAAAAAGGCATAATGCTATAATTATACCTTTTGTAACCTTTAAATTATCTCTTAGAAAATTGTGGGGCACGTCTCGCACCTTTAAGACCAGGTTTTTTACGCTCTTTGATTCTTGCATCACGAGTGATAAAACCTGCCGCTTTAAGAACTTTTCTAAAACTATTCTCAGACCCTTCATTTAAAGCATCATACTCTAATAAAGCTCTTGCAATACCCAAACGAATTGCTCCGGCTTGACCATTAAATCCTCCACCTTTTACAGTAACAGTTATATCAAACTTTTCATCAGTGCTAGTAGCAACCAATGGTTGTTTTAAATCCATAACGTTAGTTTCATAAGGGAAGAATTCTCTCACATCTTTACCATTAACAGTAATTTTTCCTTTTCCTGGAGTCATTGTAACTTTCGCTACTGATTCTTTACGACGCCCAGTTCCATTATATACTTTTGCCATATTATTCCTCCTTACTAAACTTTCATCTCTTTTGGCTGTTGTGCACTGTGTGGGTGCTCATCACCTGCATAGACAAATAATTTTTTATACATTTGACGTCCTAAACGTCCTTTAGGTAACATACCTTTAACTGATTTTTCCAACATCTCCACAGGATATTTATCACGCATAACACGTGCCGTTCTTTCTCTTAGTCCACCTGGGTAACCACTGTGATTATAATAAACTTTTTTATCTAACTTATCCCCAGTTAAATGAATTTTTTCAGCATTTATTATAATTACAAAATCTCCACAATCAACATGAGGAGTAAATGTTGGTTTATGTTTTCCGCGAAGAACTTTTGCTACTTCAGATGATAAACGTCCTAAAGTCTTATCTGTTGCATCTACAACATACCAATTACGCTCAACATCTTCTTTTCTTTGCATAAATGTATCTTTCATATCTTTTACCTCTCTTTTAATATATTGTTTAATCAAACCTTTATAGTCTTCCCACAACTAAAAAAACCTGATTCAATGTACCACATTAAATTTTACTAAAAAGAGGGCTAAAAGTCAAGTTTATTTGAATGTTTAACCTTTCTTTTTAAAGACCAATCAATAAAAAACATCTTTTAAGTAAAGTCCCTCAGGTGAAGCAGTTTTTCCGGCTTTTCTTCTATCTTTAGACTCTAGTATTTCTATAATATCTTCACTTTTTCTTTTGCCTTCACCAATTTCGATCAAAGTCCCTACCATATTTCTAACCATGTACCTTAAAAAACCTGTGCCGAGAAAACTTAGCGTTATTTGATTAACGTTTTTATAGTCTCTAAACAAGTTAGCTTGAATTATTTTCCTGACATACGTTTCCTTATCATCATCAGCTTTAGTGAAACTCTTAAAATCATGTTCACCTTCTAAATATTTTAGCGCCCTTTCTATTGCTACAATATCTAACTTCTTGTTATATTGGTAAACATAATCTTTTTCAATTGGATTAAATGACCCCATGTTTATTTTATATACATATTCCTTCGCTTTAACATTAAATCTAGCATGAAAATCATCACTCTTCTCATCTACAGTTTTAACGAAAATATCATCAGGCAAAAGGCTATTTAACGCACTTTTTAGTTTCTCTTTTTCAATGCTTATTTCTAAATCAAAGTGAACTTTTTGATTTAATGCATGCACCTTTGAATCAGTTCTCCCTGAGCCTACAACATTTACTTTTGAATCATTATTAATAACTTTCAACGCTTTTTCAAGTTCCGTTTGAATAGTTTTAACTCGCGGTTGCTTTTGAAACCCGTTATACTTAGAACCATCATAACAAATTGTAATTAAATATCTCACAAAATCATCTCCTTAATAAATACAACTAAAACAATTAACAAATGCATAGAAACTAAATAATAATCAAAAAAATTATACTGTCTATCACTTTTGAAATTTCTCTTGTCGTAATTATAAAGTTTCATTTCAAGTGATACACCTAATTCCTCAGCCCTTTTTAATGTCAATATAATCAAAGGTATCAACATGTTTTTTGTTGTACCCACTTTATCTTTTATGCTACTAGTTTTCATACCCCTACAAGCTTGTGCCTTTAAAATTGTACTTGCTTGAACAAAAATCATAGGAATGAATTTCAATGAGATGCTAATTAAAGAAGCGATTTTGTTAATAGGAACTTTAAATATTTTAAGAGGGGTCATTACAAACACTAAAGAATTGTTTAAATCGTTTGGTTTAGTAGTAAATGTTAAAACCATCGTATATAAGAGTAATGATAAAAGCCGAATTATAACAATTAAAGTTTCCATCATATCTGCATTTAAAATTATATTAATAACAAAAAGAAAAATAACTAAAAACCTAACTTGATACAGTCCCTTAATATACTCTTTTACATGTATATTAGTGAAAAAGATAAATAAAAATGTGAAGCCTACCATAAATAAGGCGACCGGCATAGATGATATAAGTAAATTAAACATTACGAATAATAATACACAAATCATCTTAGCGTTAGGGTTCATGCTATGGATTTTTGAATCTCTGAAATAATATCTACCAAACACAATATCATTTAACATATCTATATACATCCTTCATCAAATCATTAATATCATCTCTGTATCCTAAGTTAATATTTTTTTCTTTTTTTACAATGTCTGAAAACAATATCAACTTAGGTGCATTTATTCCAATCCTCTTTAATATTTTTTGATTGGAAAAAACATTATATTTCGTTCCACTTAAAACAACTTTATCTTGATCTATTACTAATACGTGATCTACTATCTTATGAATAAAATCTATGTCTTTGCTAGCTATTATAATAGTTTTATTGTACCTTTTCTTAAGAACTCTTAACAACTTTAACAAATCAGCTTTAGCTTTAAAATCAAGCCCAATCGTTGGATCATCTAAAAGAATAATCTTAGGATTATAAACCAAGATACTCGCTAACGCTACTTTTTTAGCCTCCCCACAACTAAGCGTAAAAGGATTCCTATCTAAATATTTTTCATCAAGTCCGACTAGTTTAATAGCTTTTTTCACATGATTGTCAATGTCATCTTTTTTGTAATTAAAGTTTTTAAGAGCAAAAGAAATTTCATCATACACTGTTTCTTGAAAAAATTGTTCAGAAGGATTTTCAAACAAATATCCTATGTTTTTTCTAACTTTGAAAAAGTCTTTTTCATTAGAGCCTCCAGATAAGGTATCACCTAAAATCTCTACTTGTCCGCTTTCTATAATTTCTAGTCCACAAATTAACTCTAATATTTTAGTTTTATTTGAACCAGAATTACCTATTAGCCCATAAGTTTTTGATATTTCTATATTAAAATTTAGTTTGTTTTTGCTACCCTTAATCTTAACATCCTTAAATTTTATTGCCATAATTCATCCACCATACTCTTCATATCTAGTATAACATCATCTATCAATTCATAAAACTTCATTCTATGAGATAAAAGAACTATAAAAGGAAGCTCGATACCTAATCTGTTTAACTTTATTTCATCTTCAAATACTTCTTTTAAAGGGCCCATTAAATAAATGCTTCCCTTCTCAAGTATTATTATTTCATCTGAATAAATACTATCTTCCATATTATTAGTTACATTAATAACAGTGGCTCCTTCTTTAACCAATTCATTTAATAATGAGATAACCTTTTCTTTATCTTGGTCATCACACTTTGTTAGCGCCTCATCGATCACGATTAACTTTGGTTCTGAAACAATTGCCGAGGCAAAGGCAACTAATTGTTTTTTGCTATTATTAATTTTATGTGGGTTTTCATCCACGATTTTGGACATATCAAAGTATTTCAAAATTTGAGATACTCTCTCATCTATAACCTTTTTATCAAACCCCATATTAACCATTTTAAATGCAACTTCATCATAAACAGTTTCCTGAACGAATTGGTTATTTACATTAGAAAAAACAACTCCTATATCTTTTCTAATTTCAAAAGTAGAACTCTCAACCAGAAGTTTAGAATCAAACTTTATTATCCCTTTTGGTTTTAGAATCCCTAACAAAATTTTAATAAGTGTGGTTTTACCTGAACCATTTGGTCCGCACAATGTATACCACTTACCTTTTTTAAGTGATAATTTAAAGTTTTCAAAAACAACATTATTATCATATGCAAATTTCATGTTTTCGATGTTTACTAAATTGTCCAAAAAACCACCACCAATGTATAATATTATAATATATTTGATAGTTGTTTACAATAAAAAAAAGGATTATGCATCCTTTTCTACTAATTCTAAAACAACCATCAAAGCATCATCGCCTTTTCTCTCTTTTAGTTTTAAAATTCTAGTGTAACCACCATTTCTTTTTTCATATCTTTTAGCTAAGTCATCAAAGACTTTTTTTGTTGCTTCTTTATCATTTTGTAAAAATGCTAATGTTCTTCTTCTTGCTTGAATAGATCCATCTTTACCATGAGAAATCATTTTATCAACGAACTTACGAGTTTCTTTTGCTCTAGCTTCAGTAGTTTCAATTCTTTCATTCATGATTAAATCTTTAGTTAGATTAGCAAGCATACTTCTTCTGTGTTTATTATCAACACCTAATTTACGATAAGCCATTCCTATTTCCTCCTAACTATTATTCTTTATCATCGTGAAACTTAAGTCCTTGTTCCTTCACGATATCAATAATTTCTTGTTGTGATTTTTTACCTAAATTTTTAATTTCAGATACTTCTTTTTCTGTTTTTTCGACTAACTCACCTAATGTATTAACATCTGCTCTCTTCAAACAGTTTAAAGCTCTTACACTAAGTTCTAAGTCATCTATAGAAATCTCTAATTTCTTTTGCTTAGTATCTTCTTGCTTAGCACTCATCACACCTGTACTATCGGCAATTTCACTAAGTTCTGTTAATATTTTCAAGTGCTCAATCAAAATTTTAGATGACAACGAAACAGCTTCTTCAGGTCTCATCGAACCTTTTGTATAAACGTTCAAAACTAATTTGTCGTAATTAGCATCTTGACCAACACGCGCCATTTCAACATCATAATCTACTCTTTCAACAGGCGAGAAATTTGCATCAATAGGGATAAATCCAATTTTTGCATTTTCTAAATATTTTCTGTTTTCTTCAGATTGAACATAACCCCTACCATTAGCGATTACTATTTCCATGTCTAGTTTTCCACCTTTTGCAACATTTGCAATAACGTGATTTTTATTAACTATTTCTATATCAGAATCAACTTCAATGTCTCCTGCTGTAACAGCTTGTTCACTATCAACTAAAACTTTAGCAAATTTTAATTCTTCATTAGAATGGTTTTTAACAACCACACCTTTTAAATTCAATATTATAGACATTACATCTTCTGCCACACCATCTAAGGCTTGAAATTCATGCATTGCTCCATCAATTTTAACAGCAACGATTGCTGAACCTGGCATACTAGATAACATCACTCTTCTAAGAGAGTTTCCTAAAGTTGTACCAAAACCTCTTTCAAGTGGTTCTAATTCAAACTTACCATAACTATTTTTTTCAATATAATCTGTAATTTTATAAATCGGTTTTTCAAAGTTTAACACTTTTTCACACTCCTTTTTCTTTTATCCACGTGGTCTCTTTGGTGGACGACATCCATTGTGCGGAACAGGTGTAACATCAGAAATAGATGTTATTTCTAAACCTGCTGTTTGCAGTGAACGAACCGCTGTCTCACGTCCAGAACCAAGTCCTTTAACAAATACTGCAACTTTTCTCATTCCTAAATCATAAGCTGCTTTACCAGCTGCTTCTGCTGACATACCAGCTGCAAACGGAGTTGATTTTTTAGAACCTTTGAATCCTAAAGTACCTGCAGATGCCCAACTAACAACATTTCCCTCTTTGTCACTTAAAGTAACAATAGTATTATTAAATGTTGAGTGAATATATGCTTGACCTTCAGGTACATTCTTTTTAACTTTTCTTTTTCTTGCTTTATAAGCCATTATATATACCCTCCTTTAAAGATTATTTTTTCTTGTTAGCAATTGTTTTTGGTTTACCCTTACGAGTACGTGCATTTCTACTTGTTCTTTGTCCTCTTACTGGAAGACCTTTTTTGTGCATCTTTCCTTGGTAAGAGTTTATTTCTTTTTTTGTTTTAATATTCATAGAAACTTCACGACGTAAGTCACCTTCTGTCGTTAACTTAGCAACTTCTTCACGAATTTTTACTAACTCTTTTTCTTCTAAGTCGCCTGCTTTTTTATCAAAATCTACACTTGCGTTTTCAAGTATCTTTTTTGATAATCCTTTTCCAATACCATAAATGCTAGTTAAAGCAATTATAATTCTTTTGTTTTTTGGTAAATCTACATTATTTACACGTGCCATTCAAACACCTCCTATTAACCTTGTCTTTGTTTATGTTTTGGGTTTTTACAAATTACTATAACTTTACCCTTACGTCTAATAATTTTACATTTTTCACATATTTTTTTTACTGATGGTCTTACTTTCATTGATATCCCTCCTACTATTTTCTATAGGTTATACGCCCACGTGTTAAATCGTATGGTGACAATTCTAACGTTACTGTATCACCTGGTAAGATGCGAATATAATTCATTCGGATTTTACCAGAAACGTGAGCAACTACAGTATGTTTATTTTCAAGTTCTACTTTAAATGTTCCGCCAGGCAGCACTTCTAATACTTTACCTTCTACTTCAATAATGTCCTCTTTCGCCATTCTTTCACCTCTTTGTTAAAATCTCATAACCCGTTTTTGTCACTAAAACTGTGTGCTCAAAATGGGCTGATGGTTTATTATCTGCAGTGACAATAGTCCAATCATCATCCAATATAAATATATCTGGAGTTCCTAAATTTAACATTGGTTCGACTGCAATTGTCATCCCCTCCTTTAATTTAAGTCCTTTACCTTTTGTACCATAATTTGGAATGTCTGGTTTTTCATGCAACTTGCTTCCAATGCCATGTCCTACTAACTCTTTTATAACGCCAAGTTTATATTTTTTAGCATATCTTTCGATAGAACTTCCAATGTCGCCTACATAACAACCGTCTTTAATAAAGGATAACCCTTCATATAAAGCCTTTTCCGTATGCTTTAATAAATATTCTTTTTCCGATGTAACATTACCAACTTTATAAGTCCAAGCAGAATCGCCGTGATATCCAAGATATGAAGCTCCAATATCAATTGAAATAATATCTCCATCAACTAGTTTTCTTGAACTAGGAATACCGTGGACAACTTCTTCGTTTATAGAGACACAAATAGATCCAGGAAATCCCCCATAGTTTTTAAACGATGGCTTAGCTCCTTTTCTAACTATAAATTCATGTGCTAAATCATCTAATATTTTAGTTGTTACACCCGGCTTTATATACTCTTCTAACATTTTGTGTGTTTCGGATACAATTTCTCCAGCTTTTCGCATTTTCTCTATTTCTACTTGAGTTTTAATTTTCATAATTAAACCTCGCTTCTAATAATCAAATCTATATCATTTGAAGTTTTAGATATATTAATACTTTTCACAAAGTGAACTTTTTTTGTTTTTTGATAATATTTTATTACAGGTACGGTGTCTTTTACATATGTGTCAAACCTTTTATTAAAAGTCTCAAAATTGTCGTCGTACCTTTTCTCGAGTTTTGAACCACAAATATCACATTTTCCATTTATTTTAGGAATAGTTGTAGGTTCTGTTTCATTATAAACTGCTCCACAATTGCCGCAGATTAATCGACCTTCTATTCTTCTGATTCCCTCAGCTTTATCAATATCAATAACAATTACTATACCGCCATCTATATTTATTTCAGATACAATATTTTCATACATCTTCGCTTGATTTAAGTTTCTTGGAAACCCATCTAATATAAAGCCATTTTTACAATCTTCTAAAGAAATTCGCTTTTTTACAATATCACAAACTATTTTATCATCTAATAACAAACCTTTATTTAATTGATCTAACAATTTTTGATCAGAAATTGACTTTCTAACTAAGTTCCCTATAGAAATATGTGGGATATTATACTTTTCACTAATTAAAGCAGCTTGCGTTCCTTTTCCGGCTGCTGGTGGAGCAATTAAAATAATATTTTTCATTATCTTCTTCTTCCTCTAACATAACTAGTACTTACTAATTTGTTTTCAATTTGCCTAAATGTTTCTAAAGCAACACCAACAACAATTAATAGTCCAGTTCCACCTATAGTTACACTTGGTGGTAATGTTGTTAAAAATCCAAATATAATTGGTGATCCAGCCATCAAAGCCAAGAAAATAGATCCTACAAATGTAATTCTATACAAAATATATGTTACATAGTTAATAGTTTCATTTCCAGGTCTAACAGCAGGTATAAAGCCACCACTTTTTTGTAAATTTTCCGCTAAATCTTTAGGTTTAATTTGAATAAATGTATAAAAGTATGAAAATAATATAATTAATGTCATAAATAACAAAAATCCAGTTAAAGAATTCATCGTTAGCCAGCTTTCAATAAATGAACTGACTCCATCTCTTCCTAAAAATTGAGCTATAAATGCTGGTATAGATATAATCGATGATGCAAATATCACCGGTATTACCCCAGCAGAATTTAATTTTAATGGGATGTAATTTTGTTTACCTAATACAGCAGAAGATTTATTAGCATACTGAATTTCAACTCTTCTCTCAGATAATTGAACAAAAAGTACTCCTAAAATTACTGCAAAATATACTGCAACATATAATAAAAATGTGACAATTCCTAAAAATGTTCCTAATGTTGCACCAGATGCTACAAAACTATCCCAAGCGCTCATAAACATTGCCGGCATAGATGCAATAATACCAGCCATAATAATTAAAGATATACCATTTCCGATACCTTTGGCTGTTATTTGATCACCTAACCATAACAAGAAAGCGGTTCCTGCTGTAAGTACAATTGCAAACTGCATATACATAAGCGGTTCTGCTCCTTGAATGTATGCAAATGAGAACATATAACCTTGAATAAATGCTAAGAATATACCTAAATATCTTGTAATTGCATTTAACTTGGTTCTTCCTGTATGTCCTTGTTTTGCAAGTTCAGCAAAATAAGGCACTATATCCATTTGAAGTAATTGAACAATAATCGATGCTGTAATGTATGGCATAACACCAAGTGAGAAAATCGAAAAATTCTCCATGGCTCCTCCACCCATTGCATTAACTAGTTCTAAGAACCCTAAATTACCTACTCCTAATGCTTCTTTGTCAATCCCAGGAACAACTATTGCTATACCTAACTTAAAAACAAATAAAGCAGCAAAAGTAAATAAGATTCTTTTTTGTAAATCCTTGTTTTTGGGATTAAATATTTGCTTCAAATTCGCAAACATTTTAGATCACCTCTGCTTTTCCGCCTAGTTTTTCTATTTTTGCCTTGGCTTCCTTAGAAAACTTATGTGCTTTTACATTTAACTTTTTCTCTAAAGTTCCGTTTCCTAAAATCTTAATACCGTTAAGTTGATTTTTAACTATTCCCATATCTTTTAAAATTTCTGGCGTGATTTCTGCACCATCTTCGAAACTATTTAAATCTTCTACATTAATAGCTGCATATACAACTTTAAATCTTGCATTAGAAAAACCTCTTTGTGGCAATCTTTTGTATAAAGGTATTTGACCACCTTCAAACATAGGGCCTTTCCCTCCACCACTACGGGCAAGTTGGCCTTTATGTCCTCTACCACTAGTTTTTCCTAACCCACTACCTGGGCCTCTACCTACTCTTTTTTTAGAATGAGTAGAACCTTCAGTTTTTTTAAGTTCATGTAATTTCATATTATAGCTCCTCCACATTCTTACCGCGTAAGTATGCAACATGCTCTTTTGATCTTTGCTCTTTAAGTGCATTTAATGTTGCTTTTGCAGTATTTATTTTAGTGTTAGATCCTAGAGATTTAGATAAAATATCTTTTACTCCAGCTAGTTCTAATACGGCACGAATAGCACCACCTGCTTTAACTCCTGTACCTTTTGAAGCTGGTTTTAACATAATTTTACTAGCTCCTTGGACACCGATTGTTTCATGAGAAATAGTTCTGTTATCGACTAACGATACTCTAATTACATTTTTCTCAGCAGCTTGTGTTGCCTTTTTTATAGCATCAGAAATTTCATTTGCTTTTCCAGTACCAAGTCCAACTTGGCCTTTGTAATCTCCGACAACTACTGTTGCTGAAAATCTAAAGTTACGACCACCTTTTGTAACCTTAGTAACCCTACTAATATTGATTACTTGATCGGTAAACTTTTTTGGGCGTGGTTCTCTTCTTCTTTTTCTTTCCATATTTACCCTCCTTTTAAAATTCTAAGCCATTTTCACGTGCTGCTTCAGCTAACGCTTTAACACGACCATGATATTGGTATCCACCTCTATCAAAGTTAACTTTTTTGATTTTTTCTTTTTTTGCTCTCTTAGCGATTAATTCGCCAACTTTAGCAGCAGCTTCAACGTTTCCACCATTTTCAAGTTTTAATTCTTTGTCTATTGATGAAGCGCTTACCAAAGTAATAGCTTTTTCATCATCTATGATTTGCGCAAAAATATTTTGATTTGATCTAAACACATTTAATCTTGGAATATTTGAACTTCCTTTCACGTTTTCTCTAATACGTGAGTGTCTAGATTTACGCAGTTTATTACGTGATTCTTTTTTTATCATAGTAATTCTCCTTTACTTTATTGAATTATGCTGCTTTTTTACCTTCTTTTCTAATAATAACTTCATCTTTATAACGAATCCCTTTACCTTTATATGGCTCAGGCGGTCTAACTTTGCGTACATTGGCTGCAAATTCGCCAACTACACATTTATCAAGGCCTTTAATCATTAATTCAGTATTACTATTAGACTCAACTGTAACTCCTTTTGGTACTTTTAATTCTACTGGATGTGAATGTCCTGCTGCAATTGCAACTTTATCTCCTTTAACAGTAAAACGGTACCCAACACCAACAGCTTCTAATTGTTTTACGAACCCTTCTGTAACACCAACAATCATGTTGTTGATATTAGCGTTCGCCGTTCCATGGAAGTTCTTAAAGTTATCATTTTTTCTTGTTACAATAACTTTTTCTCCTTCTACTTTAACAGTAATGTTTTTATTTACTTCAGTAGAAAGTTCTCCCTTTGGTCCTTTTACTGATACTTTGTTCCCGTCAACAGTAACAGTAACATTATTTGGTATCGATAATTCTCTATTTCCAATACGACTCATAATTTACCTCCTACTTTCTACCAAATGTATGCTAATACTTCTCCACCTAGATTTTTTTCTTTAGCTTGCTTATTAGTCATAACACCTTGTGGTGTTGAAACAATAGCAATACCAAGTCCATTTAAAACTTTTGGCAACTGCTCAGCTTTAGCATAAACGCGTAATCCTGGTTTTGAAATTCTCTTCAATCCAGTAATTACTCTTTCTTTATTAACATATTTAAGTTCAATATTAATAACATCTTGTACTTCTCTTTTCACGATTTTATAATTAACTATAAAACCTTCTTCTTTTAAAATATTAGCAATTTCCAACTTCATTTTAGAAGCGGGTACTTCTACATTTTTTGAACGCATTTGATTAGCATTACGAATTCTCGTAAGCATATCTGCAATTGGATCTGTTACTAATGCCATAATTTTTCCTCCCTTCGATTTACCAGCTTGATTTTTTTACACCTGGTATCTGTCCTTTATATGCTAGTTCTCTAAAACAAATACGGCAAATACCATATTTTTTAAGAACTGAATGTGGTCTTCCACAACGTGAACATCTAGTATATTTTCTTACTTTGAATTTCGGTTCACGACTAGCCTTTACAATCATACTTTTTTTAGCCATAATGACCTCCTTATTTTAGTGTTATTTCTTAAACGGCATACCTAAGCCTTTTAAGAGATCGTACGCTTCTTCATTAGTGTTAGCAGTTGTAACAATAACGATGTCCATTCCACGTACCTTAACAACATCATCAAATTCAATTTCTGAGAAAATTAATTGTTCGGTCAACCCTAAAGTATAATTACCACGACCATCAAATGATTTAGGTGAAACACCTCTAAAATCTCTAACTCTTGGTAAAGTAATATTAATCAACTTATTTAAAAAGTTATACATTTGATCGCCACGTAATGTAACCTTACATCCTATTGGCTGTCCTTCTCTAATTTTGAATCCTGCAATTGCTTTTTTTGCAACTGTCACGACTGGCTTTTGACCAGTTATTTTCTCTAAATCTGACATAGCTGCATCTATTAATTTAGAATTTGCAGCTCCATCACCAGCACCAATGTTAATAACTATCTTCTCTAACTTTGGCGCTTCCATAACTGATTTATAACCATGCTTTTCTCTTAAATTAGCTATGATTTCCTTATTATATTTTTCTTTTAGGTGGTTCATGTTACCCTCCTTCTAACTAATCTAGTTTTTCGTTAGATTTTTTTGAAATTCTAACTTTTTTATTTTTTTTGTCTAATTCATGTCCGATTCTTGATCTTTCTTTAGTTTTTGGATCAATAATCATTACATTAGATGCATGAATTGGCATTTCTCTTTCGACAATACTACCAGCATTTTGCCCATCAGGTTTTAAATGTTTTTTAACCATATTAATACCCTCGACAACAACTTGATTCTTGTCTCTTAAAGTTGTAATTATTTTTCCTTCTTTACCTTTGTCTTTTCCGGTAATTACTACAACCTTATCTCCGATCTTAAAGTTCATGTTTTTCCTCCTTAAGGATTATAACACTTCTTTAGCAAGTGATATAATTTTCATAAATTTTTCATCTCGCAACTCACGAGCAACCGGTCCAAATACACGAGTTCCAACTGGATTCTTATCATCTTGTTCCTTGATAATTACACATGCATTATCATCAAACTTTATATAAGATCCGTCTTCTCTTCTTAGACCTTGTTTACTTCTAACAATAACAGCTTTTACTACTTTTCCAGCACCAACTGTACCATTAGGAGTTGCTTTTTTTACAGTCCCAACGACTATGTCGCCAATATTTCCTGTTCTTACTTTACTTCCACCAAGCACTCTAATAACCATAAGTTCACGAGCACCTGAATTGTCAGCAACTTTTAATAAACTTTGTTGTTGAACCATATTCTTTTCCTCCTTTACGGTTACAATTATAAAATAACTGCTTTTTCGAT
>SKFZ01000017.1 GCA_007117695.1 Bacilli bacterium | reverse complement strand
TTATTGAATATAGTATTATTGAAATATTTCTAAAAGCATACGCAATAAAAAAACCAGAAAGCAAAATTAAAAACACTCTAAGTAAAATTAAAATATTTCTATCAAAGCCGTTTAAACAAACAAATAATTTACATGCTGATAAATAATAGTTTTTGACTAAGGAGTTAATGTGTTTACAATAGAGGAGATTGCATCTCAATTAAAATCATTAGGCATTATTGTTCACGTTGTAGATGATAAAGTAAAATTTGAATATACGAATGACATTATTATTAAAGATAATTTAATTCATTTTTATGAATGTGATTATGAAAACTCAATTGTTTTCAATAGCATAAGTAGTCTTATCCATTATGTTATGGAAGGATATGTTGATATTTAATAGGAGTTAGAGAGATGCAATTAAGAGCCTATATTTTAGCTGGAATTCTTCTTGTTTTTTCGGTAATTACATTTATAAAGTATAATTCACTCGGGTATTTTGACACTTGGGAAGATAGAAGATCAGCAGTTCAAGATATTGTCTACGATAAGGTAATTCATGGAATGCCACCACAAGCAGCAGATTATTTTGCTATTTGTATGGCTAATGTTATTATTAATATTGCAGAAAGAAATCAATGCAAGCTTAGTCATGTTGAGTTAATAGAAATAGATATTGAGGATTGTGTCTTGGTTGATCCGGTTAGATATATGGTATTTGATTCTGGATATGTTTCTTGTTTTGCAAAAACTTACGAATGGTTTTATAGCTCAAGACAACCTGAGTTAAGATAAATGATTAATAAGTGTAAAAAACATCCAGAGTACGATGGGAAAAGAAAACCCAAAGTACTCTGCTATGATTGTATGCAAATTTTCTTAAATAAAGTTAAGCAAAAAATTAACGTTAATATTAATAAACAAAAGCAAAAGAAAAAATAATGTTTTTGTTATGTTTTAACTATTAATGTAATTTTAGGAAAAATTATGATCCAAAACATATAATAGTAAAAATAAACAAAACTATTTATGACTATCATCCTTGTAGCTGTGATTGGGTTAATAAAAGCAATCAATATTTCGAGGTTTAAAACCGATTCGATATAAATACGTAACACAAGATTATAAATTATTAAAGGTGAGGAACCAAGCGATAAGGTTGACTTTAGACGCACGAGAATAAAGAAGAAACCGAAAAACACTAAACAAAAGTAGCGAAATTGAAAAGGCAAATGAAAAGCCACAGGAGGGGTTGTGCGATTAGAGGTTGATGTGGGCATAACGGAGCGTTTAACGTTTATTTTAATGGGTATGTTTACGATGTGGATATTTTATCAACTGGCTTGGGCAGAAGAGGAAACAGAACGCTTACGCGAATATTGTAGCTCTGTAGCTGAAGAAGCTGATGGAGTTTTGAAAATGATTGAGGGCAACCAATGAAAACATTCCGCAAAATAGTAAATTTTATCACACTTCCTATCTTTATTATTCCTGTTTGTATTATCGTGTCTATCGCGATGTTTACTATTTATATATTTGAATATGTAAAGTGTTATTTCACAGGCAAATCAAACTGGCGTGATATTGAAAAATGTACTAATGGTGAGGGATATTGGTATATAGAGATGTTTAGGCAGGTATTGTAAAATGATTACATTTTCAAATATAGTTCTTCATGTTATTTTAAGCTCAGCAACGTTGGATCATGATGGTCTGTATAACTATTTATTTGTCTCCGGTTTAGATGTTCCACATTATATAGCTATTAACAACAGCCAACAAATAATAAATAAAAGAGGAATTTTTAGAGTAACAGTAGATATGACTTGTTTGCTTAGTAAACAAGATAATAAAAAAGCATATTTTTGTAATGCTGACAATATGAAATCAACTAGATTTAATTTTATAAATGAAAGGTGATTTATGGAAGCAAAAGTTATTTCAATTTTTAGCAAAAAACGTAAAGAAGATAAAGAAGAAAATGAAATTTCTTTAGAAGAAATTATGAAGAATAATGAATTAAATAAAAAGCGCATGGCAGAAGAACGCAAAAAAGACAATGAAAAATTAAAGAAAAACTGGTCGTTAATTAAAAAATAGGTTAACTATGTCAGTTAAAAGCAAAGACATTTCTGTAAGAGGCATTGAATTAGATAATAAAGACACATATGTAAATATAAACGATCTTATCATCTACTTAATGAAAAGAAAATCAGAAATAAACAGCAATGAAGAATCTAGTGCTTATGAAAAAATTATAACAAAATTAATAACTATTCGAGAAAAAGCACACAAAAAGTAAATATAAAGTATTTATAAAATTTTTAAAACCAATTCCACGTCTCATTATTAAACATAAAGTCGATTTAAATATCTAAGACTTTAAGGGGTTGATATGAATTTTGAAGAAGGTCATGTTTATATTGATAAAACAACGAGAACTGGAGAGTTTCAGGTTTATATTTGCACTAAGGTCTATAATTATGATTCTTCAGTTTGTAATGCTTTCTATGTATCTTCCACAGAAGTGTTTCTTAAACATTTTCCGTTTGGTGTATTTGTAAAGAAAAACTCGCTTAATTTAGGCGAAAGATATGAATATTTGGGTGATTTGAAAACTGAGTTTCAAAAAGATTTTATTAATATGCTAAAAAGAAATAATCATAATAATTTAGCATACATGATTGAATATGAATGTAAAGAAAGAAAATGGGGTGATTTTACAGTTAAATGCGAATGTGGAGCACAGATTGCGAATGATTTTCACTCATCATGGTGTCCACTTTATACAGAAATATGGAATAAAGGATAAACAGAGATGATAATATTTTTTATGTTTTTATTTATACTTTGGGCTGTGGCTATGATCGTTGGTGTTGTTAAAAATATCAATAATCCAAATAGTCATATAAATAATAATGATAATTATTCATTTAACTATATGAATGATCCGATTGTTAGATATATGGAAGACCAACGTAGGATGGAAAAAGATTTCTTTAAAAAAGATTAAAATATCTTACCTGGTGTTACAGAGCTTTGTGCAGAAGGACTACCAGCAGTAGCAATACCTGGTATTACTTCTGCATCTTGTTGTAAAGCACTCACTATTGTTTTAGTAATACCTTCTGCTAAGGCAGAAGCAAACTTCTTATAAGCATCTGGATCAGCATCTTTAGAGTCTGAAAAAGCATTAGTCATTGCAGAGACTATGGCTTTTTCCATATCTTTTTGTATTTTTGGTACGATTAAAGCCATTATTATCCCCCGTGTATATAGGTATAATTATAATAATATTATACTTGGAGATCATATGAAAAAAATATTATTATTAGTTTTATTTACATTATCTGGTTGCGCTACGGTGGAGAATCCAGAATATGTAACTAAAGAAGAATTCAGACAAAATATTATAAAACTTGATTATTATATAAACCACGATGGTTGCTTTATTCGATATAATAAATGCATGGTTGAGAAAAAACCTAATTGCTGGGCAGTTCATGAAAAATGCGTAATTGAAGTATCTAGAAGATATAGGGGATTTCTTCAATAAAAATGACTTTTACAAAGTATCAAGTTTTAATCATAGATTTTAATCGAGCAGTATTAAAAAATCTAGTACTATTAGAAAGACTAAAAGTACTAGATAATAATTTAATGCCATATAGCAAGAAAGATATGAAAAATGCTATCTTTAGTTATTTTGTAAATAATCACATTACTAAGTAATCTCACAAGATCCGCCAGCACAGGCTATTTCACCTTTTAAATCAGTACTATCTGCTTCTTCAATTACTTTAACTAAATCAATCTCTTTAATTTTCGTCATCATTTCTTCATACTGCTCTTTAGTACATGTCTCAAAAGGAGCTTGTACATAAGATCCACCATCATATGGAAGAACTGAAATTCCAGTATAGCTATCCCTATTCTCCCACATCCATTTACCTACTTCTTTCCACTCTTCTGGTTTAATACTAACAGTGGCTGATACATTGTGCATGTTGCTTCCGCTGTTGTGACCAGCTGCTACCCAGTTTAAGTTGAATCTTTTAACTCTTTCAAGAGTTTCAATTGCTGATTCATGCCTAAGAATTGCATTATCAGGTGCTTTAATAGGAAGTGATAAAACAGCCTGAATGCTTGGTTTAAAAACATCATCCTCTAGCAAATCAGGGCATTGTTTGATTAAATAATTATATAAAGATTCATTTTTACCAAGTCTCATTCTTCTAATATAATACCTATCATGCCACGCGTGAATACCAGAAGAAGAACCCACAACACAACTAGTGGTACCAGCAGGTTTAACACAAGTAACTCGTGCAGCTGGATTAATACCAATAAGTTTGGCAATTCTTTTGTTTTCTTCAACTGCTTCTTTTGCTGCTTGCTTTTCATCTAAAGCCAATACAGCGCCTGATGCAATACCTGTCATACTGACACCAAGTAGTGCCTCTTTCTCTGTGGTTGTTTTCCAACTTTCCCTTAAATAATGAAAGTTCGTATATCCTGCTTGAAGCGTGCCTAAAAATGCTGCAGCTCTTGCGCGTGCATTTAAATCTTCTTGATCTTTAACATCTCCGGCATTAATTTCAGTAAGATTACACATCTGCATAGGACGCAAAGCGATTTCTGCGCAAGGATTCTGTCCCCAATCTTTGTCATTACTAAACACAATCCCAGGTTCACCAGAGTTCGATAACTCTACTTTCTTCCAGAGTTTGTCAAAATCATCTTTAGTAACCTTATGTCTAATAACCACCGCTGAATTATTTGCCCTTCCTCTTTGTGGGTTTAATTCCCACCATGTTCCAAACTTACACGTAAGCATTTCTTCATCATCGATATCAAATAAAGAAATTAAAGCAGCTCTTCTAATTCCACCAGCAAGAACAGCATCTGCAATATGACACATCATATCATGAACTTGAATTGAAGATAGTTGTTCGCCATCTTCTACTGAATCTAAAATTTTCTGAAGATTGTGCAAACAATCTTTAAGCGGTTGTGGTCCAGGTGCTTTACCACCAGATGTAATAAGTGGTGCACCTTTTTCTCTAATGTCTGAGAAATCAAACACAGGCATACTTTTGTTTCTCATATAAGCATATATAAGCATCTTTACAGCATCTGCCCATCCTTCGATAGAATCAGCAACTAAATATCTTCTTTTCTTTAATGGTTTTCTAATAGAAGGAAGTTTAGAGACATGATGGCGCTGCACTGAATAACCTACTCCAGTTCCACCTAATAATAAAAACATAGTTTCACTGAAAGCTTTTGGATGATCAGCGTGTAAGAAACAACAGTTGTACTGACGATTGTTAGAAATTTCAATTGGTTTTCCACCGAATTGAAGTGATCTCATACTTGGTAATACTTTTTTAGGTATTACAAAGTCTTTATACAGTTGTTTAATTTCTTCTGATAATTGTGGATATTTTTTAATATGCATTTGCATATTTCGTTGACATATTTCTTCCCAGGTTTCTCTTCTTTTTATATCACTGTTATAACGAGCGTATTTTGTGAATATAGTAACATCACTAAGAATCTGGGCACTAAGTTCCATTTCTTCTCCGTAGTATTTAATTGTAAAGGGTTTTTAAGGCTTAAACAATGCGTTTATAATAATTTAAGCGATTTGTAACATTTAGAGATAGTATATTCAATAATCTTAAGATCATATCAGCTTCCTTGGCATTTGGTGACATAAAATGTTATACTAATATTATAACACTTGCCCAGTATTAAAAAGCATAAATTTGATATTTTTATATAAATATTTATGTAAAAAATAGCAACTATTTTACACACGGTATAAACATCTTGTTTAATATAAAAACATAGGAGTTATTATGGACGGCGAGCGAAGCAGTGTCAATTTGGTTTGGATAACACCAGAAGTTGAAAAAATAATAATGCACTGTGCCCGTGTCTCTAACCCCAAGAATCAAAACTCATCTAATACTAAACTGTTAGAATATTGCATTAAAAATAAGCACTGGTCAATATTTGAGATGGCAAGTATGTGTATTGAGATTAATACTAGTCGTGCTATTGCACGTCAAATACTTAGGCATAGAAGTTTTCAATTTCAGGAGTTTTCTCAACGATATGCAAATATAGACGAAATGACATATGAATCTAATAGAGTTAAGAATGAAGCAAGAAGGCAAGATGTAAAAAATCGTCAAAATAGCATTGATGATTTTGATGAAGAAACCAAACTATGGTTTAAAAAAGCACAAGTTGCTAATTGGAATTATTCTCATAGTTTATATAAAAAAGCAATTAAAAAAGGAATCGCGAAAGAGTGCGCACGTGTTTTTCTTCCAGAAGGACAAACTATGAGTAAGATGTACATGTCTGGAACTATTAGGTCTTGGTTACATTATATTGATCTACGTTGTGGAAATGGTACTCAACAAGAACATATTGAAATTGCAAATATGATAAAAGAAATTTTCGCTAAAGAAATTCCAATTATTTCAAAAACAATGGGATGGGAGTAATTATTTTTTAGCTTTAGCTTCTCTAGCTATTACATCTTCACGCTTAATTCTGTTTATTTTAGACCATTCGCTGCTTGGTGTCTTTGAGCCCTTAAAGCCTTCTTTCCATTTTGAGGTGGATTCAGCTGGTTTTTTCATTGAAGAATAATCAAGAGCTGGAGATTCTGGTTTTTGCTTAATTGGATTAATTTGCTTATAGTTTAATACTTTCTCATCTTTACAGATTGACCATTGACCATTTTTATCAACTTTCATGACTTCCATTTCGCCTTCAGTCATTGCCATATTGGCAGCAGGAATGGCTACAGATGAATCCATGGGGATAGTAGATTCAGCCCCAGTACCTGCAGTGGCTGGCATCATTTTAGAAAGTTTTTCTTTAATACCACTAATGAATACTTCTATATTTTTAATATTTTCTAGATCTGTTTGATCTGGTAATGATTTTTTTAATTGCTCAATTTCAGCCGTGAGTTTTTGAATCTCTTTTTCCACTTTGTGTTCCTTATGCTTATATAGCTATTCTACCATAGAATTTGGTCAAATCGTATAATAAAAACAACACGAAAAACAAAAGGACTTATTATGGCGCATAGTAGTAATGAAGATTCCAGTAGAGAAATATGGGTTAATTCTTTTACAGAACAAAGCGCATTAAAGTTTAGAAATCAAGTACTTAAATGGGCTGATAAAGGCGAAGGTGTAGTTATACCAGTTTTTATAGATAGTTATGGTGGGCAGGTAGATTCTTTGGCTAATATGATTGAAACTATGGACAGTGTGCCAAATATGTTTGTTACTATTTGCATGGGTAAAGCAATGAGCTGTGGTGCTATCATGTTGTCTCACGGTGACATAAGATGGTGTGGAGCGCGAAGCAGAGTTATGGTGCATAATGTATCTTCTGTATCTTGGGGTGATGCATTTCAGCTTCAGTCTGGAGCAGAAGAAGCAATGCGTTTGAATCAAATATTTTTAGGTCTCTTAGCTGAAAATTGCGGCATTACATATGAGGATCTTCAAGAGATATTAAAGGAAACGACATGCGGTAAAGAATTGTGGTTAAGTGCAAATGAAGCGTATCAATTTGGCTTAATTGACCATGTTGGCATCCCTCAAATTAACCATTCTTTAAAGCCACATATTGATTTTTCTGTGGAAAAAGAGAGACTTACGGATAAAGACAAAGGTATTAAAAGTAGAAAAACATATAGAAAAAACAGGAGGACATATACGTGAGCAACATTCCACCACCGCCAGATAGAGTAGTTTTAACCGAAGAGGATATTAAGACAATTGAATCTTTATATCAGATTTTTGAAATGGATATGCCAGAATATCTAAAAAATGAAATTGATATCTTTAGGCAAAATACAAGAGAATATACTACTGAACAGCAAAATAGATTCAGATCAATGTATGCCTTAGCTTGGACTGAAATGAGCCATGAGTTGTTCGATGATCCAATTTTCGATAAGATCAAAGAAAGCTGCAGAGATGTTTCTTATGATGAAGCGTTTAATCTTCAAATGCAAGGGATTTTAACTGAAAATAAAGATTAAGTTGGTTCTTTAGGTGTTTTTGGTACTTCTGGGGTTTCTTCTGAAGTTTGAGTTTTGCCTTGTTTTAAAGCTTCTAGATTTTTTACTCTAGTTCGCCAAGCCTTTGGAACATCTCCGGTTGAGGTAATATGATCAAGCATTTTACCTTTAATTCTTTGTTCGGCATATTTAATAAATGGGTTTTTTTCATTTGGGCTGAGTTTTTGTGCAATTTCTGGATCATATTTATGTAATGCATCCATTAAACCATGAAAGCCATGAAAGTGTAAATCACTCTCATCGATATCTGCATGAACTTTGCCTTTTGATTTTAATATGTTAACTTGCTTATGAATAAGCGGAGCATGCTCAGCCATAAAGTCATTAAGTATTTTTTGATTTTTAGGGTCTTTTAAGCTCATATAGTAATTATACCAGGAGGATAGTATGGGATTTCATGAGGATGACAGAATAAGAAATAAAAACAAATGCTATAACAAAAGCTATATTAACATTGTTTTTAACCAAGATGGCGTTCATATTAATAATACTATTCCTTTTTATGAAGATATTGAAGAACTTAAGTATAATATTTCTAAGATTTTAGATGATATTAATAACTATAGCAAAGATAAAAAGGCAATCGAAAAATGAAGGTAATAAAATTATTATTATTAAGCTTAATTACTTTATTAATTGGCTCATGTATAACTACTAGAAATGATATCAAAAACATAGATGCTTTAACAGCTAAGTCAACATATCGTTTAGTGTCAAGCAGTGGCCATGGTTCTGCTGTAGCGGTGAAAGCTCCAAGCGGAAAAGTGTATTTAATCAGCAATATGCATGTGTGTATTAATTCTATCAATAGAATGATGTTTGCGGTTAATTATGAAAATAAAAGTGAATTAGTTAAGGTTGTTCATATATCATATGATACTGATTTATGTCTATTATCAGCACCTAAAGATGCTGTAGCAATTACAAAATCAAAAAGAACAATATATCAAAATGATAAAGTCTATGCAGTAGGATACATGAATAGAGCAGGTTTTAGACAAGCACGAGACGGTTATATAATTAGAACTGGAAATGGTACATTAAATTTAGGTGCAAATTTTTCAGGCTGTGGTAAAGGAAAAACTTTTAAAATATCTTATACAATTGCCACCGGACAACAAGCAGAAATATGTTTATTAAATATTAATTCTTATGTTTTAAATATGAGTATTGCTCCTGGTGTATCAGGTGGCCCTTTAGTTGACGAATATGGTCAACTAATTGGTATTATGTATGGAACTGAAAATAACATAACAGCTATGGCAATCCCACTTACTAATGTTAAAAAATATATTAAAAACAGATAGTTTAACTATAGTGGTCGTTTATAATATATATAAAACACAAGGGAATTATGACTACTATAGTTGTTAAATTAAAAAAGGTTGGAGTAGATCGTTGGAGACTGTTTGCACCCGCAGGACATGCAATAAGTGAAACTTTTCATGGCGATCAAAATCAAGCAGAAACATGGGCAAAAGCTTGGGTTTCTTCTTGGTATAACTGGAGCTTTCAATTAGACAAAGGAGACAGGGATGTTAAAACAAATCGATTGCCTAAATAAGATTTTTGGTTTACTCAAGTGTCGTAATGATATTTTAGAGTTTCTAGTGTCTGAGAAGCTTATTACCAGTGATAAAATGCATCATATCTTACATAGCACGCCAACAACACATGCTACTACTATTGCTTTTCTTTTAAAGGAGCTTCAGCATGAAGAAAAAGTACAATTAGTAAGCTATGAATGGACTGTTCTCCCTAAAGAATATATAAATCTAACTATCGTAACTAATTCTTCTAAGAAAGAATGGACTTACGGTATCTAAAAACTAAAAACTAAAAATTAAATACCGATCCGATAACAGATAGACAAATAACATGCGTGGAGTTTATCATGTCTAATAGTAGTTATTTTAGGTTAATTAATCGTATTTCGTTTGACTCATTGGATCCAGAAAAAGAAATTATTCTACCTGAATCAGATCTATGTTTTAGCAATAATGATTATGTGGTTCAATTTGAATATATTAAGAAAGAAAAAGAGGATAGACAATTTGTAATTAATCCTGGTATATTCACATTAGATTCAGATTTTACCAATGGTTCAACCATATTAACTCCAGTAAATTTTAATAAAATTAAATTATTAGACTCAATACTGAATCATCAAATTATAACTAATGAAAGCGATTTGTTCTTTAATAATCTAAATATTTATAAAGAACTTGAGATCGAAATACCTACTCGCAAACTTCTTCTTTATTCAGATCCTGGTATGGGTAAATCTAGTACTATTTCCCAATATGCAAGAATCGCAGTAGAAAATGACCCAAATACGGTAGTGATTATGTGGAATACTAGTAAAATTCCATCAAGAGATGTTCTTGATTTTCTTTCTATTGAAAGTAAATATTCAGAAAAATGTTCTAAATTGATATTTATCATGGAAGATATTGGAGGTGGACAGGTTGGTCAGGATCACCATCAAGTTAATCCAGTAGATTCTTCTTTATTAAGTCTGCTAGATGGAATTGAAAGTGTGTTTAAAATACCAACATTGGTAATTTCTACCACAAACTATCCGCAAGCATTACTATCGGCATTGGCAGACAGGCCGGGAAGATTTGATGCACTTATTGAGCTTATGCCTCCTTCTTTAAAAGAAAAAATAAGTATTATTGAATTTATCGGTAAAAGACCCATAGATGAAGATACTAAAAAACTTCTTTCTGATAATAAATTTAAAACTTTTAGTGTCGCTCACTTAAAAGAATGTGTTATTAGAAGCAGACTTCATAATAGACCACTAACAGATGTATTAAAAGAAATGGCAGATTATAGAGACAAATACAAAAACAGATTTGAAGAAAAGAATGAAATGGGGTTCGGCGGTGGTAGATAATACAAAATTTAAGACAGTTAAAATTAGTACTGATGACATACCGTCAAAAGAAAATATTGAAATAACTATTAATAAGTTAAATCATTTTTCTAAAGTTTTAATAGAAATATATGGAGATACTTATAAAGATGAAGCAAAAGCATATCGCGAGCTTGCTTCATTTATAGATGTGATTTATCAAAGACTTTAATAAGTGGGGTTGTTATGTCCAAGGTTTGGCATATTTCGGATTTACATTTATCTTTTAAAGAAGATGGAAGTATTCAAAAACCAATGGACAAAAGATCGTGGTCAAAAGGATGCGAAGCATATAATAATTATTTGGATAAAATAGCCGAATTTGCTAAAAACAATATTACCAACTCAGATATAACTGTAATCACTGGTGATATTGTTCATGATATGGGTTTAGATAAGATTATTTATTCATTAAAATGGATTAGAAACAATATTCCTGGGCATATAGTAATATGTCGTGGTAATCACGATACAAGATGGCAAGTAAGTAAATTCAGGGAAAAATATAACATTCCAGGTCTTCATATCTTAGACGAATATGAGACTTTCGTTTTAAAAGAATATATGTTTGGGTGTTATTCAGACCATAAGGCAAAAACAAAAACAAACACTGAAGAGTTGCTTTCTTTTGCTAATTATTTATCTACAGTTGCCCAAAAGAAATCTAAAACAGCTGTATTTATTAGCCACTATCCTGTCAGTAAAGAAACAGCTGAAGAATTAGCTAAAAATAAAAATATCAAAGCATATCTTTCTGGTCATATTCATTGCACTAATAATGAAACTGGCAATGAGGAATGTGTGGATCTGACATGGTACAACGAATCAGCAGAACCTACAGATGATAAAACTTTTGGTAATTGCTATTTCTCAACTGCAACTACTGATCTGCTTCTTTATAAGCATGGACAAATTTTTAAAGAAATAAAAAATCTTAAAAGTAAAGAAAAAAAGAAAGTAGAAAATAATTTAAAAAATAATGCAGCTAAAGCATTTAAGTGCAATATAAGTTATGTCTATCGATTTAATAGACAGGATCCATTTAACGAAAATAACTATGTTTCTGGGTTTATATGTAGAAAGAAAGGACCAACTCAGGGTTCTTTATATATAACTCATATTAATGGTAAATTACTACCTGAGTCACAATTAATCTTAGGTACTCCAAAGTTAGCTTATCCATATAAGCGCAAAAACGGCAGAGAGTATATAGAATTCCCAAAAGATAAAAAATGGATAGTTACTGAAAAATATAATGGGGTTAATATACTTTTTTTTAAATACACTGATTTAGATGGAAAAACGTGCATATCAGCTAAGACCAAAATGGCACCATTTCTTTCGGATAATGACCTTGGACAGTTTTTAACATTAACTAAAAAAGCAGTAAAACTAAATAAATTTAATAATTTTTCTACTATAGCTCGCTTATTAAAAAATGATGAAATAGCTTCAGTTTCTGCAGAGTTGTGTGGAAGCGAGAAACCACACTTAGTAAAGTATGATTTCCCATTGGCTTTAAAACCACTTTTTGTTAGACACAAAGATGGAAACATTAATCCAGTTACATCTTTTGGTAATGTACTTGCTATGGGTATTCAATCTTCTGAAGCGGCAGAAAAATGCATACAACTTCAGGATTTAATGTTTCAAGAAAATGAAAGATATAGAAAAGAAAATAACTTACCTCATAGTTACGAGTATGAACATTTTATTAATGAAGGTGGTGTTTTATATTTAACTGATCCAGATACTGGAATGGTTATTAATAATCATATTTATAAAATCAAACCTAAAGATATTGAAGAAGTCCATTGGAAAACATTTGATACAAATATGAAACAATTGGTAGATCAAGCTGTTGAAAAGATAAAGACAAATGAAGAAAAAGTAAGTGAAAAAACTTTACAAGAAGAATTAGACATGGGAGAAAAGCAGTGGTCTAAGTTCGGTAGATCAGTTATGAAATATATCGAAAGCGGACACTCTGTTTCTAAATCCAATAAATCCTCTATGGTGCTTTTATGTGGTCTACCTGGGTCTGGTAAATCCACCTTATCTTCAGTATTAAAAAATAAAGGGTATAAAATAATCAATCAGGATGAAATGGGATCGCGAAAAAAATGCAAAAATGCAACTATTGATTTTTTAAATAAAAGCGAGAATGTTGTTATTGATAGATGTAATTTTGACATAAGACAAAGAAAGTCATGGTTAGACTTAGCAAAGGAATATGGTGTTGATAGCGTTTATTGTGTATGGCTGGATCTATCTAAAGAAGAATGTCAAAAAAGAGCTGGAAGTAGAAAAAACCACCCAACAATAAAGACTGAAAAAACTGCACATAGGGTTGTTGATGAAATGTCTGAAAAGTTCGTAGAACCGACATTAGAAGAAGGTTTTAAAAAGATTTATAAAATCAATAGAGATGAGCTTGATATAAATAACTTGCTGACTTATATTGAAGATATTTGGGGTTAATATGTTTAATGCAATTATTATTGATTTAGATGGTACTTTGGTAGATTCGTTAGACTTATCAAGTTTTACTATCAATGGTGATGTTAATCTTAGAGAGTGGATTAAGAGTACTAAACACTCACCGGTAAATGAGTGGTGTAGAGAAATCGTAAATGCTTTTATGCTTTCTGGATATCATGTTGTTTTTCTTACTGCTAGAAACGACAGCAAAGAAAGTAAAGAAATTACAGAATCATGGTTAAATACTAATATCTTACCTGGATGGTCACTTATAATGCGGCCAGAGAATGATTTAAGACCAGATTATGCAGTTAAGATGGATTTGTATAGAAATAAAATAGAACCATTTTATAATGTAATTTTTGCTATTGATGATAAACCAGAAGTAATTGAAATGTGGAAAAGTATAGGTGTTACTGCACTTAGTTGTGCAGACATTAAATAATGACATTCATAAGGAGAGAAAAATGTCAAAAGGTTATACGATTAATTATTTTGTAAACGAACTTTCGCAAGTTCACCCAAGTGTTTTTAATTACACAGATGTTGCACATGTTGTGTCTCCTCGCTTTGGAGCAAATAGTATGAAATTTACTGCTCTTAATAATTTTCTTCATGGAATGACGACGGTAATTGCGTATGATGAAGACTTCAAAGACCTTGGAAAAACACCTCGTGCAAGAGTTTTGAAAGCGCTTAAGATGCGTAAAAAGCTTGGAAGTGTTGAGTTCGAAAATTGGTTAGGTAATTAATAAAACGCGACACCTGCGTAAGTGGTGTGACTCGAGGGAGAGACCTCGCTTTTACTCTTCTAAAACAATCTTATTATCATCATTATTAATACTATCAATAATAAGCTCATTGTTATCGCAATTGTTTTGTTCAATAATAACTTCAGAATCAAATTCTTCATCTGGAGTATGAAGTTCTATTTTTAGATTCTTACCGCGATAAAGTCTTTTACCTAGTGTGTTTAGTAGTTTTCTCATATCTGTTTTATCAACTGGTTGTTTTAAAGAATTAATTCTTGATTTTCGCAAGTTGCCACGTTTTTTATATTCAACGATCTTATCAGCAAGACCAAGCATAATAGCTTCTTCAGCAGATAAGTGCAGATCTCTTGAGGTCATTTCATCCCAGAACTCAACTGGCATTCGTGAATTATCTGCAAACATTTGATTTAATTTTTTAACTAATAAAGCATTATTTTGAGCATCAATTTGAAGATCAACTTCATTACCATCTATATTTATACCACCACTTCCTTTATGTAACATGACACAAGTGTTTTTAGATAAATATCTTTCATCACAGCCAGCCATAATCCAAGTAGCTGAACTTTGTATTTCTCCACTTCCGTAGAATTTTATTTGGCATGGGCATTCTTGAATAGCATCGTATAATCTTAGCATTGCGCTAACGTCGCCGCCAAACGAGCTCATGTGTATTTCAATTGGTTTTTTAGATACTGAGGACATTTTATGTAAAGCACGAATAGTAGATTCTACTGTTCCCCAGCAAAAGCCAGAACCTTTGTCAATATCTTCAATAGAACCAAAATATATACGTCTTTCTTTAAAATCAATACCATCACGTAGTATCTTATCAATATCTATCTTATCAACCATTTACCTATCCTCTGATTGTTTTTATTGGTAAACAAATAACCGATTCGATCCTATTAGGGATATTGTAATTATACAAAGGAGACTGGAAAAATGGCAAAAGAAACTATAGAAGAGTATTTAAAGCGAGGGGGAAAAATTCAAAAATTTGAATATATTAAACCCGAAGAAGAAGAACATACAATAAAAACTAACTCATTTGTTAATGTCCCTGGAACAATGTCTATAGTGGATGGTGAGCTATTTTTTAGTGTTAAAAAAGGTGGTAAGAAATTAATCCCAAATACTAAGTTTATCAACATGGTTAGCGAAGATCCAAAAATCCCTAATGATGTTTTAGATAGAATTACAAACTCTCTGAGGAGGAAAAATGAAGGAACATAATCTGATTAATATTACGCTTTCAGAAGAAGAAATCAGCATACTTTTAAATATTCTAGATTTCTCCAGAATGGCTGGTGCACTACTTGCTCATCAAGAAATAATAAAAGGCACTGGTGTAAAAGGTGCAAAACATATGGATCAAATTTCTAAAGATTCAAAAAGTTTATACAATTATTTCTTGAAACATTTGGCTATTGGTGAACCAACTGAAGAAATATTAAATTAAAACCGATTCGATATTTACATATATTAACATAGGAGTTTAAAATGAAGGTTGACAGAATTGAAGATATTTTAGATATCGCTTGGGCAGCAAGAGAAAAAGGATATGTTTTCAATCCAGGTTTCAGAGGTGAAGCTGGACTTGGTAAATCTTCAGTTTCCCAGCAATGGGTTAAGAAAATGAATGAAAAGTATAAAGACGACGGTGGCTTCCAAGTTCTGGATATGCGTATTGCATATTATGAAGGTCCAGATCTTATTGGTTATCCGTATGAATACACCGATGAAAATGGCAATACAAGAATGGGTCATGCTCTTCCGCATTTTTGGCCAACAAGCGGACGTGGTCTTATTATCCTCGAAGAACCAAACCGAGCAAAAGCCATGGTTCGAAATTGTCTTATGCAGCTTCTCACTGATCGTATGGTTGGTCCAAATTATAAACTTCCAGATGGTTGGATTGTAGCTGGTGCTTGGAACAATGATGCAGCACACTACGATGTTGAACAAATGGACGTCGCTCTTGAAGATAGGTTTGAAGTGTTTGATATTGAATACGATTTCAACACTTTTGTTTATCACATTGAGAAAAACAACTGGTCTGAAAATATTCAACGATATATTAAATCTGGTACTTGGGTTTATAAAACACCTGATTCAATTGGAGTTGATGGTAAATACGTTGCACCTAGAACTTTTGAAAGATTAAATGTTGCTGAAAAATCAGCAAACTGGGATGATCCAGCTTTTCAAACTATGCATAGGATTATCTGTATTTCAAAGCTAGGTAAGCATATTGGTGATGATTACTGGCGATCTTGCTGGGATGATGCACCTGTAGTTGCTGCTGATCTTATTAAAAACCCTGAAAAGTCTTTACGTAAACTAGAAGAGCAGAGTAGTACTGGTAATACCTATGCCGGTGATAAAATCGACCAAACTATTGCTTCTATTGTTGAAAACTATGATGGATATTATCAAGGTCGAAAAGCTGCAAATGGTGATGATTTACCACATATTGAAGGCAAAATTGACGAAGATATGATGGCGAAAGTTGCATGCATTATTCCAGCGGATCTTGCGGCAAACCTAATTAAAGGTTGTGGTTTTCAAATGAATAAACAATACAAGGTAAAAGTTACTGATTTTCTACAACAATTTTGCTCAAGACATCCACAATGTATTTCAATTCTAAAAGATAATTTGAAAATTGAAAGATCATTAAATAGATAATAGGAGCTTAGATGAGGTTTTTATTTATAGCAATTTTTATGCTAGCTTCTAATAATGCTTTCTCAATATCACAAGAATATATTGAAGAAAGCATTAAACGAGCAGCTAAAGACGCAGGTGTTCCTGTTGATCTACTTAGGGCAATCTGCTTTGCTGAGAGTAGATTAAAGCCAGATGCATATGTGTTTTCAGATGGTGGAAACAACAATCACGCTTTTGGTATGTGTCAAGTTTTATACAGAACAGCGGGTGATTTTGGCTTTAAAGACAGCAGATGTCTTGAGGATTTTAGATTTAGAAAACAACATAGAAACTATCAACACTGTAAGCTATTTGGACCATACACCAATGCTCTTTATGCTGCTTACTTTTTAAAAAGACAACTAGATCGATATGACCAAAGCTGGATTAATGCAATTGCAGCATATAATAGTGGTTCTGTTAGGATATGTAGTTCTGGCTGGGTATATGCAAATAGAGTCGATGAAGATGGCAATGTATTTCGCACTAAGCTTTATGAATGTAAAAAAGGTGGTATTTTAAATCAAAGATATGTTGATAGAGTTTTGCACTTTTTAAATAAGCACAATAAAAACAGGTAAAACATGGGTAAAGTAATAAAACTTTCAGATTATAGAAAAAACAATAAACAAGATGGTTTAGAGAAAATCAAAAATTCTTTAAAAAATATTGAAAAATTAATTGAAGATCTTAAAAAGATAAGAGATAATAATGAGATACAGTAATGATAAAGTTAAAGAAATTTGACAACATTGGAGTATTTAAATGTCTGATCAGTTAGAGAAAAAACCTACTTACCCAGGTGAGGAATTCAATGTTCCACCTGAGTTAAAAAAGCAAGCGCTTAATACTGCAATATTTGAAGCCACACAAATCCGTCCATTTGATGGTTCTGTTCTTCAGTGTATGAATATTGAATATATATATTCAATACCAAGAGCCGGTGTTAGATATTGCAAAGACGCCAGAAAATTCATAATGTATATTAATCCTTATTGGTTTTGCATGTTGGCAACACAGCCAAATAGACGAGCTACACTAATACACGAAATATGTCATGTTACACACCAGCATCTTATTAGAGCTCCCATGTATGCTCTAGCACCAAGTGCTAAAAGAACAATGAATGTAGCAGCTGATATGGTTATTAATCAGCACATCGCAGATATGCCAGACGGCTGTAATGAATGTCCACCAGTAAAAGCTAGAATGCATGGTGTTAAATGTCAGAATAAAAAATGCCCAGGCGATGCGATACAGTTAAAAGATTTTTATGATTTAGATAAAGATGATAATATGATCCCATGGCCAGCAAAACAAACTATGGAATTTTATTATCATAAATTAATTGAGCGACTAGATGATGGTGAGGATGGCAGTGAAGGTGGTAAAGGTGCAATAAATTTAGAATTTGATTCTCATGATTGGGAAGATGGTGCAGAAGAATCTGAGATTCTAGATGCAACCGAAGATCTAATAAAGCGAGCAATGCAGAAAAATTCTTTTTCATATAGCGAAATACCGACTCATGTTCAAGAGTTATTACATCATATTGAAAAAAGACGCGCTGAAATGAATTATAAAGCAATTCTTCAGTGGGCTATTAAACGACATGCATCAAGTACCAAACTAGAAAGCACCTGGTCTAGGTTTTCAAGAAGACACGGGTCAAAGGCACCTGGAAATAAAGACGGAAGCTTGCCAAAATTAGATCAATATATGGACACCTCTGGTTCTATTTCAGTTGAGGAAGCAAATGAATTCTTATCTTTTATGGATAACTTAATAAAGCAAGGCGATAGAAAATGCAAAATACATTTATGGCATACTTCTTTATATTATTCACAAAAATACAAAATTGGAGACAAGATTCCAAATGCAGCTTGGCAATCTGGTGGCACAGATATCGGTCCAACATTGCAAAAAATATATGATAAAAAGTCTGATTTAAGTATTATTCTAACTGATGGTTGTTATTCAGATGTTGATTTTGAAAGTCTTTTAAAATGTGGAGAAAAGTTCCCACAAGTAGTATTTGTGATTTCTAAAAATGGAAATGAAAACCATCCTTTAAAAAGACTTGGTATTACTGTAAAAATACCTAACGATGCTAGATAGATTAAGTATAATAATCTTATTATTACTTTATAATAGGATTATTATGAGCGACGGTGATATTTCTTCTTATTTAAAGAAAATAGGTTCGCATAAGTTATTATCACATAAAGAAGAAATCGAATTAGCAAAAAGAATAGAAAAAGGCGATAGAGAAGCATTTGATAAAATGGTCAAATCTAATCTAAGACTTGTTGTTTCGATTGCTAAAAAATATATTAATAATGGAATGTCGCTTCAAGATTTAATCCAAGAAGGAAGTATTGGGTTGATGAGAGCGGTTGAGAAATTTGAATATAATAAAGGGTTTAAGTTCTCTACATATGCTACATGGTGGATTAGGCAAGCAGTAACACGAGCTATAGCGGATCAAGCACGCACAATTCGTATTCCAGTTCATATGATCGAAACTATGAACAAATTTACAGCAGTAGCTAAAGATCTAATGTCAGATCTTGGAAGAGAGCCTACTATGAAAGAGATAGCAAAAAAGATGAAAATCTCTATCGATGAAGCGTACAATATAGCAAAACTAATAGAAGAACCAGTTTCGATAGATAAAAAAACCCCAGGCACAGACAGTGGGTCAATATCAGATATTATATCTAGCAATAACAACACTCAAGAGCAAGATATTGATAAAGTAGACATACTTAATGCTTTATTAAATTCTGTTGAAAAACTTTCCATAAGAGAACAAAAAATTATTCGACTGAGGTATCAAGTATGA
>SKFZ01000028.1 GCA_007117695.1 Bacilli bacterium | reverse complement strand
TGTTATAATAATTTTAATAATAGGAGGATATTAAAATGTTTAAAAAGGGATTTACATTAATAGAGCTACTTGCAGTAATAGTAATACTAGCAATAATCGCATTAATAGCAACACCAAGAATCATGGCAGCAATTGAGCAAGCCAGAAAAGAAGCATTTAGAAATGATGTATATGGTATTGTTAAAGCAGTAGAAAGAGACTATGTAAAAAGAATACTAGATGAAGAAAAGATCGAAGTTATATATGAGTTTGAAGATTATAATCAAACAGTAGCACCAGAGCATATAGATGATTTAGCATTTACTGGAAGAGGGCCAAAAAACGGGACTATAGTAGTAGATGAAGATGGTAATGTCGATCTAGCTTTAGATGATGATAATTGGTGTGCTAGTAAATCATTTTTTAGCAGTGAAGTTTTGGTTGGAGAGTATATAGAAGGCGAATGTATTATTTCTGGTGGTTCAGATGTCGTTGTCATAGACCCTGAAAACTTGCCAGGCGACTGTGTTGTTGCATCTGATGAAGACTTCATAGAGCCATATGAAGGTTACGCAGGTATTGCATCAGAATATATTGGATCAGATAAGTGTGTTTATATACCACATGTAATACAAGGCCAAAATATTACTTCATATGAATGGATGTTTGAATGGTCAGAGGTTGAAAAGGTAATATCAGATAACACTAATATTTCAAGTGCTGAGGGAATGTTTTTCGGGAATTCCGCTGAATCTTTGGATTTAAGTATGTTTGATGCAAGTAGCATCGAGGATATGACACGAATGTTTGCATGGATTAGTGCAACATCAATAGATTTGACGAATTTTGATACTAGTAGCTCAAATAATATGCATGTTATGTTTATCGGATTACCGGCAACGTCTTTAGATGTTAGTAGTTTTGATACAAGTAATGTAACAGATATGTATGGGATGTTTTGGGGAAGTGCAGTTGAACATCACGATTTAACTAACTTTGATACAAGCAATGTAACAGATATGGTAACGATGTTTTACGATACGACTGGAACTAGTGTTGATTTAAGTAGTTTTGATACTTCAAGTGTTGAAGATATGTATCATATGTTTAGAGATTCTAATTTTGAAATTTTGGATTTAAGCAGTTTTGATACAAGCAACATTCTTTATATGGATGGTATGTTCATGAATGCTGTTGCAACAACTGGTTATGCTAGAACTCAAGCTGATGCAGATAGATTTAATGCTACTGATTGGAAACCTGAAGAATTAGTATTTGTTGTAAATTAAAAGCTTTATAAAAAGCTTTTTTTTATGATATAATTTATACGGTGATAAAATGAAAACATTAATTTTGTATTCAAGCAAATATGGTTTCACAAAAAAATGTGTTGATTATTTGAGTTCAAAAATAAAAGGTGAAATTTATATTGTTAATATTAATGATGAGAAAGACATAAATTTAGGGTATTATAACAATATAATAATCGGAAGCCCTGTTTACATGGGGATGATTAATGGTGATCTAAAAAAATATATTAATGAAAACATTGATTTGTTATTAACAAAAAAAGTATATTTGTTTTTGTCCTGTGGAGTTTTAAAAAATATGGATACATATTTAAAAGCAAATTTTGATGAGAAGTTTTTAAATCATATAATCATTAGTAAATGCTTTGGAGGGGAACTTAGGTTAGATAAATTAAGTTTTATAGACAAAATGATTGCTAAAATGGCTAGTAAAGCTCATGATGGTTCTGAGAAACCTTCGTTTTTAAAGCAAAATGTTGATGAGTTTATCGATGAAATTAACGAATAGATCAATAGTTTAGACTTGCAATGCAAGTCTTTTTTATTGTTTAATACTTGTTTTTTTGTTATAATCATATTGGTGATAAGATGACAAAATATGATGATAGTTCGATTAAAGTTTTAGAAGGTTTAGATGCAGTTAGAAAAAGACCAGGTATGTATATTGGTTCTACTGATAAAAGAGGTCTTCACCATTTAATATGGGAAATTGTAGACAATTCAATAGATGAAGTTATTAATGGCTTTGGTTCTAAAATAACAGTGAGTATTAATAGTGATAATAGTGTTACAGTAACAGATGATGGTCGAGGTGTGCCAGTTGGTAAACACTCAACGGGCTTTTCTACTGCAGAAGTAATTTATACTAAACTTCACGCTGGAGGTAAGTTTGAGAGTTCTGGCTATAAAGTTTCTGGTGGACTTCATGGTGTTGGAGCATCTGTTGTAAATGCATTAAGTAAAAAAATGGAAGTTACTATTAAAAGAGATGGTTACGAGTACTTTATTAGCTTCAAAGATGGTGGTAAGCCAGATAAGAAATTAACTAAAGTGAGACCAACAAAAAAAACGGGGACAAGTGTTACATTTTGGCCGGATCCAGAAGTTTTTTCGCAAACTCATATATCTTATACTTCTGTATGTGAGCGAATGCAAGAATGCGCTTTTTTGCTTAGTAATTTAACTGTTGAAGTAATCGATGTTGAAGATGATAAAAGTGAAGTGTTTCACTATGATAAAGGTCTTAAAGCTTTCGTTGAATATTTGAACGAAGATAAAACTAAGTTACATAAAGTTGTTAATTTTGAAGGGGAAAGAGAGTCAATCTCGGTTGATGTTTCTTTTCAATATACTGATACTTATTCTGAAAATATTATTTCATTTGTTAATAATGTTAAAACTAATGATGGCGGTTCACACGAAATCGGTTTCAAGTCTGCTATTACTCGTGCATTTAACGAATACGCTAAAGGAAAAGGACTTATTAAAGCAAAAGATAAAAACTTCGAAGGATCGGATACAAGAGAAGGGTTAACGGCTATTATTAGTTTGAAAATACCAGAAAAACTATTACAATTTGAAGGGCAGACTAAAGCTAAGTTAGGGACACCTGAGGCACGTAGTGTTGTTGAAAATATAGTTTATGAAAACTTACAATTCTTTTTAGAAGAAAATAAAAAGGAAGCTACTAAAATAGTTGAGAAAATGCTTAAAAGTAGAAATGTTAGGGATGCTGCTAGAAAAGCTCGTGATCTTGCTAGAAATGGCAAAGATAAAAAAAGAAAAGAAAAGCTTTTAAGTGGCAAGCTAACCCCTGCACAAAGTAAAGATAAGACAAAAAATGAACTTTTCTTAGTTGAGGGTGACTCGGCTGGTGGTTCTGCTAAGCAAGGTAGAGATAGAAAATATCAAGCAATATTGCCACTTCGAGGTAAAGTTATTAATACTGAGAAAGCAAAATTAGAAGATATACTTAAAAACGAAGAAATTAATACTATAATTCATACTATTGGTGCTGGTGTTGGAAGTGACTTTGATATTAAGGATTGTAATTATAATAATGTAATCATAATGACCGATGCCGATGATGATGGAGCCCATATTCAAATATTATTATTAACATTTTTTTACAGGTATATGAAACCGCTAATAGAAGAGGGAAAATTGTTTATAGCAATGCCACCTTTGTATAAGATTACTAGTGGTAAAGAGTCTTATTATGCTTATTATGAAGAAGATAAGAAAGAAATAGTTAATAAATTAAATAAAAAAGTTAGTTTACAAAGATATAAAGGTTTAGGTGAAATGGACGCTGAACAACTTTGGGAAACTACTATGAAAAAAGAGTCTAGAAATTTAATTAAAGTAAGCATTAATGATGCATCACTAGCAGAAAAAAGAGTGAGTGTTTTAATGGGTGATAAGGTTGAGCCTAGAAAAGAATGGATTGAGGAAAATGTTGAATTTTCTTTAGAAGATGATTTTGACATTAAACAGTAAGAGGTGTAGTTTATGAAAGAAATATTACAGAAGATACATGATTATTCACTTGAAGAAATTATGAGTGAGCGTTTTGCAAGATATTCTAAAACGATTATTCAAGATCGTGCTCTGCCTGATGTTAGAGATGGTCTAAAACCTGTTCAAAGAAGAATATTATATACCATGCACAAAGATAAAAACACTTATGATAAACCACATAGGAAAAGTGCTAAAACAGTGGGTAATGTAATGGGTGAGTATCATCCTCATGGGGATTCTAGTATATATGAAGCAATGGTTAGAATGAGTCAATATTGGAAACAAAATACTATGTATGTTGACATGCATGGTAATAATGGTTCAATGGATGGTGATTCACCCGCAGCAATGCGTTATACTGAGGCAAGATTATCTAAAATAAGTAGTGAACTTTTAAGAGATTTAGAAAAAGACACTGTTTTATTTGCACCAAACTATGACGATACTACTACTGAACCAACGGTTCTTCCTGCTAAATTTCCAAATCTTTTAGTTAATGGAGCAAGTGGTATTAGTGCGGGTTATGCAACTAATACTCCACCTCACAATTTAGGTGAAATAATTGATGCTACAATTAAAAGAATCGATAGTCCTAATTGTCATTTTGATTCAATATTAAGCATTGTTAAAGGGCCTGATTTTCCAACAGGTGGTATTGTTTATGGTGTTGACGGAATAATTGATGCTTTTAAAACAGGAAAAGGTAAAATTGTTTTAAGAGCATTAGTGTCAGAGGAAACTAAAAATAAAAAAACTAACTTAGTTATTAGTGAGATACCTTATGATGTAAATAAATTAAATCTTGTTAAAAGAATGGAAGATTTAAGAATAGATAAAAAAGTTGAAGGTATTAATGAAGTAAGAGATGAGTCTGATAGGGATGGTCTTAGAATTGTAATAGATTTAAAAAAGGATGCTAATAAAGATTTGATTTTAAATTATTTTTATAAAAATACTGATTTACAAGTAAGCTATAATTATAATATGGTGTCAATAGTAAATAAAAGACCAGTTAGATTAGGTATTTTAGAAATATTAGATGCTTACATTTCTCATCAAAAAGAAGTTATTATTAATAGAACTAATTTTGATTTAAAAGTTTTGAAAGAAAAACTTCATATTTTAGAAGGTTTAATAAAAGCAATTTCAATATTAGATGATGTTATTAAAACTATTAGAAAAAGTAAAAACAAAAGTGATGCTAAAGATAACTTAGTAAAAGAATATGGTTTTACGGAAAAACAAGCAGATGCTATAGTAATGTTACAATTATATAAGTTAACTAACACTGATGTTACTAGTTTGGAAGAAGAAGTAGTTGAGAGTCAAAAGCAAATTGAATATTTAGAATCTATTTTAACTTCTTCAGACAAATTGAAATCTGTTATGAAAGATGAACTAAGAAGCGTTAAGAAAGAATATGCTAAAGATAGATTAACATTAATTAAGGATGAAGCACCAGAAATAAAAATTGATAACACTATGATGATTCCTAAAGATGACGTAATAGTCTCTGTTACAAAAGATGGATATGTTAAAAGAGTTAGTAAAAGAAGTTATAATGCTTCTGAAAATGGGAATGTGGGACTAAAAGATACTGATGTATTAATCGGTATTTATGAATTAAATACTTTAGATACTATATTATTTTTCACTGATCAAGGTAACTATTTATACGTTCCAGTTCATGAATTACCAGATATGAAATGGAAAGATTTAGGAAGCCATGTTAGTAATATTGTTGAAGTTTCTTCATACGAAAATATTATAGGATGCATTCCAGTTACAAGCTTTGAAAAAGAAATTTATATAACAGCATTCACAAAAAATGGTATGGTAAAAAGAAGTGAACTTAAAGATTACCAAGTTCAAAGATATTCTAAACCTATCACAGCTATTAAATTGAAAAAAGATGATAAGGTTGTGAGTGTTACTACTAATAATTATGAGAACACTTTAGTTGTTTCAAAAAATGGTTATGCTCTTGTTTTTGATACAAGTGATATACCAGTGACTGCTACAAAAACATCAGGGGTTAAATCGATGAATTTAAGAGAAGATGAAGTGGTTTCGGGACATATTTATAATGGTGAAGAATCACTAGTGTTATTTACTGATAAAAAAACTGCTAAAAGGATCAAGCTAGAGGAGTTATTTAAATCAAACCGTGCAAGACGTGGAAGCCGAATTATTAAACATATTAAAACAAATCCTTATTATATTGTTAGCACTTTTGTTAACCATAAAAAAGAAGAATTTAGTGTTAGGAATAAAGACGAGGTTCATGTTTTAATGAGTACTGAGGTTCCTTTTGGAAACTTGGAGTCTAAAGGTGCGACTATTAGTAAAAAAGATATTTTAGGAGTTTATAAATTACAAAAAAATGAAAATCTTAATAGCGATTTAAAACAAACTGAAGATATTAAACAAAGTATAGAAGAAAGTAACGAGAAAAAGGAAGTTGAAGTAGAGACTATTTCGCTTGAAGAAATAGATGAACAAATTATGACTATTGATGACTTTTTAGACGAGGTTTAATATGAGAGTTGTTAGTGGCAAGTATAAAGGAAGACTTTTAAAAGGTTATAATGAGAAAACTACTAGGCCTACTACTGATAAAGTCAAAGAAGCTCTATTTTCAATTATTAGACCACATATTAATAATTCAGTTTGCTTAGATTTATTCGCAGGATCAGGAGCTTTAGGAATTGAAGCACTTTCTAATTATAGTAGTTATTGCTATTTTGTTGAAAAAAGCAATAAAATGATTAAAATTATTGAGTCTAATGTAAGTGGCATTGTTGATGATAATGAATATGAAATTATTAATATGTCATATGAAAGGGCGCTTGAATTTTTTTCAAATAGTAAAATAAAATTTGATTTAGTATTATTAGATCCTCCTTATGATAAGCATTACATATCTAATTGTTTAAATAAGTTAATAAACTTAGATTTATTAAATGAGGGTTCCTTAGTAGTATGTGAGTATGATGATGAAAACTTTAGTAGTGTTCATTTTGATATTTTAAAAGAAAAGAAATATGGAAACATTAATATAAAAGTTTTAAAGAAGAAGTGATAACTTCTTCTTTTTTTTGAAGGATATATTATTAATCACTTGTATGTTAAGTTAAGGAGGTGAGATGATATTTATCCTTTTACTAAACAAGAAGGAATTAAAGATTGTGGTGCGTGTTCTATTTCTATGATAGTTAAATATTATGATGGCTATATAAATTTGTATAGGCTATTTTATTTAAGTAAAACTACTAAAGATGGAACAAATGCACTTAACATAGTAAAAGCTTTAAAAGAGATTGGTTTTGATGCAAAAGGCGTATATATAGAAAATAAAAGTATTGCTAATAAGGAAATCAAACTCCCGTGTATTGCACATATAATAGCAGACAAATCATATATGCATTATGTTGTTATATATGAAATAAATAAAAAAGATAAAAGTCTAATAATCGCAGATCCAGCAGATAAAATAAAAAAAGTTTCATTTGATGAATTTGCTTTACTCTGGACTGGTAATTTAATTTTTGCTCATCCCTTAAGAAAAATAACTAAAGAAAAAAACGCTAGCTTCATTAGTTATATTTTAAAGACTTTTCAAACTAATAAGGTTTTAGCGATTAATATATTTTTTATTTCTTTATTAGTTACGATATATGGGCTTTTTTCAGTTTTTATTTTGAGAAGTTTACTTGATAATTATGAAAATAATGATTATAAAAATATTGTTGTGTTTTTTGTTTTAGTCATTATAATGAAATCAATATTAGACTTTTTCAGAATAAAAATATTAATATATTTTAAAAAGCTAATCGACTTTGAAGTAACTATTAAATCTTTTTCAAATATTATCGATCTTCCTTATTTGTATTATAAAAACCATACTAGTGGAGAAATAAATTCTAGAGTTAATGACATTGAAAATATTAAGTCTTTCATTAGTAAAGTATTTATGAATTTATTTGTTGATTTGTTGCTACTTAGTATAAGTCTTCTGATATTATTTAATATTAATAAAATGCTTAGTCTAGTAATTATATTAGCATTTTTATTATATTCAATTTCTATTTTATTGTTTAAAAAATCATTTTTAAACAATATTGAAAATGCCCGTTTGAATAAAGCTTTAATAAACTCAAAAATGATAGAGTTTATAAATAATTTCGAAACAATTAAAAGTTTGAAAATTGAAAGCAAAGTTAAAAATAATTTCAAAAATGAATATCGAAAGTATTTAAATGAAGTTTCACAACTAGAAACTAGCTATAGTTTGCAAAATTTAGTTAGAAACCTAATTGATGATTATGGTTTTTTAATGTTGGTAGTTGCGGCAGTAGTACTCCTTAGACAAAGCAAGATAGAAATGTTAGATATTTTGGTTTTTACAAGTATGTTTTATTATTTTCAAACTCCATTGAAAAGTTTGTTTGAACTAGATTTTGGATATAAGGAAGCGGCAAACTCGTATTGTAAAATAAGCTCCTTTGAATTCAAGGATGAAACAAAAAATGGAGCTTGTATAAAAAACATTGATAGTATAGCAGCAAGAAATTTTTCTTTTGAATATAAAAACAATGATGTTTCAAATATAAACTTTGAAATCAATAAAGGAGAAAAAGTTATAATTAGTGGAAAATCTGGCATAGGTAAATCAACTTTTATAAATTGCTTGTTTAAAAATATTAAAGCAAAAGCAAATCAAATATTTATAAATGGTAAGTGCATTAATGAGTATGATAAAAAAAGTTTAAAAGATAACATAACATTCATATCGCAAGACGAAAGATTATTCACAGACACTATTTATAACAATATAGTTTGTTATAGGAAATTTGAAATCAATGATGTAAAAAGAATATCAAATATGTGTCTAGTAAATGAAGTAACAAACTCAAGAAAACTCGGATACAACTTTTTAATCGAAGAAGGTGGTTTTAATGTTTCATCCGGTGAAGGAGCGAGAATAGTTTTAGCTAGAGCATTAATTGATATGAAAGAAATAGTAGTTATAGATGAGGGCTTTAGTAACATCGATACAGCCAAAGAGAGAACTATTTTAAAAAATTTATTTAGTTTTCACAAAGAAAAAACAATCATTTTAGTTACACATAGAATGAGTAACGTTGACTTGTTTGATAAGGTGATCAAAATATGAATAAAAGAATATGTTTCTTAACACTAATTTTTATAATTGCAAGTGTGGTTTTTATTTTTATGTATATAAATATTATTTTAAATTATATTATATAGGAGGTTATTATGTTTTTAGTTGTATTAAAAACTGTATTAGGACTATTATTTATTTTATAGGAGGTATAAATGAAGGTATTAAAAGAGAAAGAGTTAGAAAACATATCTGGTGGATTTTTAAGTGCAGCGAAAGTACTTGGAGTAATAGGCGGAGTAACATTTATAATTGGGGTCATTGATGGGTTTGTCAGACCACTTAGGTGTAATTAATGAGATTTTTAAATAATGATGAATTACTTTTAGTCGAAGGTGGGTTTAATATCACTGGTTCGATGTTAACTTCAATTGTTAGAGGTATTTCTACAGTTTTAGAAGCAGGCAGAAGTTTCGGGTCTTCGATTAGAAGAATTTACACAGGAAACTTATGCGGCTTTTAGCAAAAAAATATTATAAAGATGTACTGCTAGTATTGTCTTTGCCTATAATATTTGTATTAATACAAATATTGTTAAATTTAGGTAGAATTTTAGGTTCTTTCGCAAGATGTGTTTAAAAGTAGATATTTATTATCTACTTTTTTTCTCATTTATGATATTATGTTTAATAGGAGGTGCAACTATGTATTGCTCAAATTGTGGTAACAAATTAGAAGAACATCAAGACGTATGTTTAAATTGTGGGAAGGTAAAAAATAAAGAAAAAGTTAATGTTTCAAATCCGGCTGCTAAGTCAAAGGTTGTGGCAGGTATATTAGGTATTTTTGTTGGATATTTCGGTGTTCATAATTTTTACTTAGGATATTCAGGAAAAGGACTTGCGCAATTATTACTTACGGTTTTAAGTTGTGGTTTTTTATCACCGGTAACAGGGCTTTGGGGGTTAATTGAAGGTATTATGATTTTGACTGGATCAATTGATAGAGATGCAGAGGGCGTTTTATTAAAAGATTAAAAAATTTAGGGCTTCTTGCTTTTATATTTTTATCTTTTATTTTCTTTAAAAATACACCATCTAGTGAATGTGTTTTTCAATCATTATTTAGTATTCCATGTCCAGCATGTGGGATGAGAAGGGCATATGATAGTTTAATGTCACTAGACATTGTGGATTCGCTTCAAAACAATATACTTTTAATACCCGTTTTATTAATTTCTCTATTCATAATAACATTTTTAATAAGGGACATTATTTTAAATGATGAGAGAACAATCAATAAAATAAAAAACATTTTAAATAAGCATTATTTGGTTATTTTAGTAATTTTAATTTTATCTTATATAATAAATATTTTGATTTGAGAGATTTAATATCTTTCTTTTTTTATTTATTTTTGTTGCACCTCATACGCTAAAGTGATATAATGTTTTTTGAAAGAGGGAGGTGTATTTATATGACAAAGGTAGTTGTTAGAAACGGAAATGTTGACAACGCACTTAAAATGCTAAAGCAGAAAAATGCTAAAAACGGCCTCCAAAAAGCGGTAAAAGAAAAAGCTCATTATGAGAAACCAGGATTGAAGAAAAGGAATGCCAAGAAAGAAGCTATTAAAAATAGCAAGAAGAAACAAAGAAAAGATTAAAGAGATTAATAAAGCCAGATATTGGCTTTTCTTTTGTAAAGGAGAGATTTTATGAAAAATAAAATAATGGAAGATATTAAAGTTGCAATGAGAAATAAGGACAAAGAAAGACTAGCAGTTTTACGTGGGGTTAAAGGTGCTATTCAAATGAAAGAACTTGATTTAAAAAAAGAACTTGATGAAGATGAAGTTACTGCAATCATTTCAAAAGAAATAAAAAGTAGAAATGAATCAATCTCTGAATTTAAAAAAGGTAATAGAGAAGATTTGATTGAAAAAACTCAAAGCGAAATAAAAATATTAAATGAGTATATGCCTGAGTTAATGAGTGAAGAGGAAATATCTAGTATTGTTGATGAGGCTTTTAAAAACCTTAATCCAACTATGAAAGATATGGGTAAGGTTATGGGATATGTCACTCCAAAAGTTAAAGGAAAAGCAGATATGGCTTTAGTATCTAAAGTTGTAAAAGACAAGCTTAGTCAAATATAAAAGCATTTATTTTAAAATAAATGCTTTTTCTTTTTCCATAAAGGTTAATGTTTTAGATTTTAGTTTTTCTATATTAAAATTTATTGGAATGTTTAGCTTCATATAAACATTTTCTTGGTATGTCTTTTCTATTATTTCAAATTCTTTTATAATTTCATCTAATTCATTAGTTTTCTCATAATCAAATGTTATTTCTATTATTTTACTTAAAATAAGCTTTTTTAATGTGGCTTCCTTGATCACTTTCACAGTCGCATCTTTATAAGCTCTTCTAAGACCGCCGGTTCCTAATTTAATTCCTCCATAATACCTTATTACTATGCAAAGAACATTAGTTAACTGGTTTTTTTCTAATTCTTCTAAAATTGGAAGTCCAGCAGTCATCGCAGGTTCATTATCATCACTATATTTTTTTTCATCTAGTGTAATAAAAGCATATGTATAGTGACTTGCATTTTTATATTTTTGTTTGTATTTATTAATTATATCATTAACTTTCATGTTATTATTAAAAGGAATTAGTATACTTATAAATCTAGATTTTTTAATATTTATTTCTGCTTCTTTTTCTAAATCAATACTTCTCATATTATCACCGCTTTAATTATAACTAAATAAAGGGCTATTATCAAATAAAAAAAGTTGTAATTAAGTGGTATTTATGATATATTATTAGTGGCTTTTTCAAAAATACACACAACGTGGATTCAAGTGCCTAGTGCCTATAGGTGGTGGTTGAAGTAGAAACGTTGGCGGAAAAAACAAAAGGAGGAATGTATTATGGCAGTAGTGTCAATGAGCTATTTATTAGAAGCAGGTGTTCACTTTGGACATCAAACAAAAAGATGGAACCCTAAAATGAAGGAATACATCTTTACATCAAGAGATGATATTTATATTATCGATTTACAAAAAACTTTGAAAAAGGTTGAAGAAGCATACGATGCAATGAAAGAAATCGCTGAAAAAGGAGGGAATGTTTTATTTGTAGGTACAAGAAAACAATCTCAACAAGCGATTAAAGAAGAAGCAGAGCGTGTTGAAATGCCTTATGTAACCGAGAGATGGTTAGGTGGGACATTAACAAACTTTAAGACGATTAGAAATCGTGTTAGAAGAATGGAACAAATTGAAAGAATGGAAACTGATGGAACTTTCAATGTTCTTCCAAAAAAAGAAGTTGTTGGACTTAGAAAAGAACATGCAAAATTAGAAAATTTATTATCAGGTATCAGAAACATGAAAAGATTACCTAGTGCAATGTTCATTGTTGATCCTTCGAAAGAAGCAATTGCAATTAATGAAGCAAGAAAGTTAGGTATTCCTGTATTTGGTATTGTAGATACAAATTGTGATCCAGATATGGTAGATTATGTTATACCAGCAAATGACGATGCAATTCGTGCGGTTAAATTATTAGTTGGAGTTATGGCAAACGCTGTAGCCGAAGCTAATGGTAAGGAAATGTTAGACTTTATTACAGAAAGTGATAAAAGAAATTTAGAACCAAAAGAAATAAAGCCTAAAAAAGAACAACCAAAACCTGAGGTTAAAGAAGAACCTAAAAAGGAACAACCAAAACCTGAGGTTAAAGAAGAACCTAAAAAAGAGGAACCTAAAGTAGATTTAGATAGTTTAAAAGTTGCTGAACTTAGAGAAATGGCTAAAGCAAAAGAAATAAAAGGTTACTCTACTATGAAAAAAGCTGAATTAATAGACGCTTTAAAATAATTTGAGAAGGAGGCTAAATTATGGTTACTGCAAGTTTAGTTAAAGAACTTAGAGAAAAAACTGGTGCTGGAATGCTAGATTGCAAAAAGGCATTAGAAAAAAATGATGGAAATATAGAAAAAGCAGCTGATTGGTTAAGAGAAAAAGGAATATCAAAAGCTGCAAAAAAAGCAGACCGTATTGCTGCAGAAGGCACAGCAGCGATTATGGAAAATGATGAAAAGGCTGTAATTATAGAAGTTAACTCTGAAACTGATTTTGTCGCTAAAAACGAAGAGTTTAAGAGCTTGATTAAAACATTACTTGAAAAAATAATTAATAGTGATGCAAAAAACTTAGAAGAAGTTTTAAAACTAGAAACTGATGAAGGAAATGTCGAAAATTTAATGATTTCTAAAACTGCTAAAATAGGTGAAAAACTTAGTTTTAGAAGAGTTGAAGTAGTTACTAAAGAAGCAGATGAAAACTTTGGTTCATATATCCACATGGGTGGTAGAATTGCAGTTTTAACTGTTTTAAAAGGTGCTAATAGTGAAGTTGCAAAAGAAGTTGCTATGCATGCTGCTGCAATGAGACCAACTCATGTTAGTATTAATGATGTACCAGTTGAATTAGTTGAAAAGGAAAGAGAAGTATTGAAGGCTGAGGCAATGAATGAAGGGAAACCAGAAGATATTGCTTTAAAGATGGTTGAAGGTAGAATAAATAAATTTTACAAAGAAATTTGCCTTGAAGAACAACCTTTCGTTAAAGATGGTGACATCACTGTTAAAGATTATGTCAAATCAAATGATGGTGAAATTAAAACTATGATTAGATTTGAAGTTGGCGAAGGAATTGAAAAAAGAAATGAAAACTTTGCTGATGAAGTAATGAGTCAAATAAACAAATAAGGCGTAAGCCTTTTTTTGTTTTCTCTTGTTGTGCATATTCTTTAATTGTGTTAAAATTAATTTGTATAAAATAGGGGGATGTTGAATATGAAAAAAATAAATGAAAAAATTGATATATTAAAATTAGGTATTGTTTTAGTTGCGTTAATTATTTTAGCAGCACTCATATTTTTGGTTTTTAACAGAAATATAGTTGATAATAATGATGTTAGAAAAGGGCGTTTGTCAGATATACTAGCAAAAGAGGATATTCCTTTTTATAGTCAATATGAAAACATGGATATTGAAAAAATTGAAAGTTATCGTTATGATGTTAGGGTTCATCAACTTGATCATAGTGCTACTATGACTGCAACTAATTATAAAGATATGCAATTAAGAGTGCACACACTTACAATTATTATGCCTGATGCAGATGGTAACGAAGTTTTTGGTGATTTAATATATTCTTTTGATAATGAGAGTCTTTATTTAGAAAATGAAGATGGAAGTTTTGAAAAAGTAGACTATGATTTTCCATTCACTTCTTCATCAATTTTTTTGGAAGGAATCAACAATATAACTTCTTTTGAACTTATTGAGGGTGATGAAGAAATAGGCGTATATCAAGTTATGTTTACGAAAGAGTTTTTTAATAAAATGGTTAATTATACAAATGCTAGTGATGTTGAAACATCTGATGATGTTAGAGGTTATATTGAATTAGAAGGTGACTACATTTCTTCAATTGGTTTTGATAATGAAGTTGAAAACATAGTTATATCGGTTTCATACTACGCATTTAAAACTGGTTCATTTACAGAAATTGAATAGATTGAGAAAAAAAACTCACTATTCTTTTTTTTATGATATAATTATTTTAATGATAGGGGGATTTATATGAAATATTTAAAAAACAAATTAAGAAAAGGATTTACATTAATCGAATTACTAGCAGTAATAGTAATATTAGCAGTAATTGCATTAATAGCAACACCAAGAATCATGGCAGCGATAGAACAAGCGAGAAAAGAAGCGTTTAGAAATGATGTTTATGGTGTTGTTAAAGCCGCGGAACGAGACTATGTAAAAAGGTTGCTAGATGAAGAAAAAGTATTCGTTACATATGAGTTTGAAGATTATGTTCAAACAGTAAATCCAAGTCATGTAGATGATTTGAATTTTACAGGTAGTGGCCCAAAAAACGGAGTAATAACTGTTGATGAGGGTGGAAATATTCAATTTGCTTTACACGATGATAATTGGTGTGGGAAGCTAGATGAAAATGGTGAGGTTATATTAGAAGATTTAAGTGAGTCTTCTTGTGAAGTTGGAGCATCATCATATACTTGGATTAATAGATATGATCTTAATTCATACACTTATTTAAGCAATGCTTTAAAAGGTGATGAAAACAATTATGCAGTTTTTGGAACTACATTTGATGGTTCTGGGGACGCTGTATTTATGAATGTTTCACGTTCAGGTGAGCTTATTTGGAGTAAAACACTAGGTGGAAGTAATACAGAGTCTATTTTAGATAGTGCTAAAACTAATGATGGTCATTTTTATGCAGTTGGACAATCAGACTCTAATGATGGTGATTTGTCTGGGCTAAACAATGGTCAACAAGATGCAATAATTATTAAATATGATTCAGATGGTGAACCGGTATGGATTAGAAATTTTGGCGGTTCTGAAAATGATATGTTTTATTCAGTAAAAGCAACACCTGATGGTGGTGCAATTGTATCTGGCGAAGCATCATCAAGTGACGGTGATATGACAGGCTTAAATATAGGTCAATCAGCCGCAATTCTTGTTAAGTATGATAGTGATGGTGAAATTGAATGGTCAACATCTTTTGGTGGAAGCTTTCAGGATCTATTTAATTCAGTAACAGTTACAAGTGCTGGAAACTTTGTGGCAGTTGGTTATAGTACGTCATCAGATGGAGATCTGTCAGATATAAATGTTTCTTTTTTAAAAGGGATTGTTGTAAAATTTGATTCTAGTGGAAATGTCATATGGAAGAATGCTTTTGGTGATCCTGATGGTTCTGGAGTTTTCAATTCGGTATCTGAAAGTTCTGATGGTGGAATAATAGTGTCTGGTAGAGCGGATTTACCAAATTCTGATAATCGTGGTTCATTTAGCGATGCGGTTACGGTAAAGTATAATAGTCTTGGTGAAGTTGAGTGGTATACCGTATTTGGTGGTAGTGATAGTGATGTATTGTTTTCTGTTAAGCAAACAAGTGATGGCGGTTATATAGCTTCTGGTTATTCATATTCAAACGATCAAGATATGGAAGGAATTTCAAATGATGATTCGCTTGGTCTAGTTATTAAATATGATTCAACTGGTAACATCGAATGGTTTAGAACTTTTGGTGGGACTGATTGGGAGGAACTTAGAAGCATCTCTTTAAGTCATTCAGATGGATTTATTATTGTCGGTGAAAGCTGGTCAGACGATGGTGATTTTGAAGAGTTTTATGGTGATGGTTCTTTAGTTATCAAGATTGATAGTCAAGGTGATTTTTAAAAAGTAACAATGTTACTTTTTTTTGTTTGGTTATGATATAATATCATTGTTTGGTGGTGTTAAGATGTTGAGTGAAAAATTAAAAATATTACCTAGTAACCCTGGCTGCTATTTAATGAAAAACAGTGATGGGGTAATTATTTATGTTGGAAAAGCTAAAGACATAAAAAAAAGAGTCAATTCGTATTTTACTAAAAATCATGTTGGTAAAACAAAAAAATTAGTTGAAGAGATAAGTGATATAGAATATTTAGTTGTATCGTCTGAAACTGAAGCGTTGATACTAGAACTTAATTTAATAAAAAAGCATTCACCTAAGTATAATGTACTACTTAGAGATGATAAGTCATACCCATATATAGAACTTACTAATGAAAAGTTTCCGAGATTATATGTAATTAGAAATGTTAATAAGAAGAAGAAAAAAACTTCATATTTATTTGGCCCTTATCCTAATGTTAATGCGGCTCGAGAAACGGTTAACTTATTAAATAGAGTTTATCCAATTAGAAAGTGTAATGTTCTACCAAATAAACCGTGTCTTTATTATCATATTGAACAGTGCTTAGGTTATTGTTTTAAGAATATTGATGAGAATACTATAAAGAGTATAACTGATGAAATACTTTTGTTTTTAAAAGGTGATCATAAATTAATTACTAAAAAAATAAAAGATGAAATAGAAGTTTATAGTAGTAACTTAGATTATGAGAAAGCGTTAGAACTTAAAAATCTTTTAGATTATATTGAGTTGACTTTGGCAAAGCAAAAAGTCGAAATGACCGACAATATCGATAGAGATATTTTTGCATCTTACGTGATAGATAATTACATTTCAATTCAAGTGTTTTTTATAAGAAACGGTAAAATAGTTGAAAGACATTCTAAAATTACTGAATTAATTGAAGATGAATCAGAAACATTAACTAAATATGTAGCGGAGTTTTATAATAAAGATATTTTAATGCCAAAAGAGATAGTTGTATCAAGTAAATTAGATGATAAAATACTTAATGATATATTGGAGTCAACGGTTATTGTTCCAAAAAGAGGTAGCAAGAGAAAGCTTGTTGAAATGGCTGAAATTAATGCAAAAACTGTGCTTTTAGAAAAAATAGAATTGATTAAAAGAAAAGAATATAAAAATGAAAACCTAAACCAAAAATTAAAAGATCTTTTAAACATTGATAAGTTGTATAGAATTGATATTTTTGATAACTCTAGTATTGCGGGTACTTACAATGTAGGTGGTATGGTAGTGTTTAAAAATGGAGTCCCATCTAAAAATGACTATAGAAAATACAAAGTTTCTAAAGATTTAAATGATGATTATAATTCGTTTAGAGAAGTTTTATATAGAAGATATTTTAAAATGATAAAAGAAAAAGCAGAAAGACCAGACTTAATAATCGTAGATGGTGGTAAAGGACAGTTGAGTGTCGCAAATGAAATATTGGCTTCACTTAATATAAATATACCTGTTATTTCCTTGAAAAAAGATAAGTCACACAATACTGATTCGATATTATACAAAGGTGAGGAAATTAAACTTGATAAAACAGATGAATTATATTTTTATTTAGCAAAAATGCAAAATGAGGTTCATAATTTTACAATAAACTTTCACAAAAGCATAAGGAGTAAAGGATCGCTATCTAGTGTTCTTGATGATATTGAAGGAATTGGTGAAGTTAGAAAAAAGAAGCTTTTGGGAAAATATAAAAACACTAATAATATAAAGCTTGCTAAAAAAGAAGAACTTTTAAAAATCATTCCAGAAAAAGTTTTGAAAGAGTTGTTAAAAAAGATTTAAAAAATATACTTTTTATGTTAAAATAGATTTCTAAATGAGGAGGGATATTATGAATGATATGAAAGATAAAGCTAAAAAAATGATTGAAAATAGCAAGAAATATTTAAGCATTTCAGAACATAGTTGTGATGAAAATGATAAAAAAAATAAATATCTCCTCGCTTTAGTTTTACTTACTTTAGCAATTAATGTTAACAAATACACCAATGCCGAAGAAGGAGTGTTGAATTTTAGAAGCTTACCTTTTATCGAAGAAGAAACAGAAGAATTTGATTATGTTGTTGATATGGAAATTACTGACTTCTCAAAAGAAGAATTCAAAAGAGCCGGTGTCGTTAAGTCTGAGAAAAGATTATATTCAACCGAAAATAAACGTTACTTAAAAGAGCGAATTGATGATGATGGAAATTATATTTATGAGCTTTTTATTAGAGATAAAAAGTTTGAAGAATATAAAAATGGAAAGTCTAAGTAGGTTTAGAAAAAATGAATATATATGATGTTGATGGAAAAAAATATTATTTGCTTGCTGAAGTAGTAAAAGAAGATAAGAAGTATTTGTTGTTTGGCAATGTTGATGATCCTTATGATCAGTTTATTAAAATATACGAAGATGGTGAGTATAAGTCTATTGAATCTGAAGAAGAGATTAAAATGGCTGCTAATCTTTTGTTAGAAAAACTAGAAAGTTCTTTATAGAACTTTTTTTTATGTTAAAATAGGTGTAGGTGATTTAAATGAATAAAATACAAGTTATGAATGAAATTTTGGCAAACAAAATCGCAGCTGGAGAAGTTGTTGAAAAAATTGCTAGTGTTGTAAAAGAGTTAGTTGAAAATTGTATTGATGCTAACAGTAGTGAAATAAAAATTGAGTTAAAAGAATCGGGTGTCAAAGAAATAACGGTTACAGACAATGGTGATGGTATGAGTATAGTAGATGCTAATTTAGCATTCGAACGTCATGCTACTAGCAAAATAATAAGTGATGATGATTTGTTCAAAATAAATACTTTAGGTTTTAGAGGTGAGGCGCTTCCATCAATTGCTAGTGTAAGTAAGGTTTCTTTAATAACTTGTGATGAAAATGATTCTACTCACATTGAATATGAAGCTGGCCATAAGATTTTAGAAAAACCAGGGGTTTTTAGAAAAGGAACTGAAATAAAAGTTAAAAACCTTTTTTATAATACTCCAGCTAGACTTAAGCATATGAAAAGTTTATATGCTGAAGTCGCTCATGTAAGTGACTTCGTTAATAAAATTGCTTTAGCCCATCCAAATATTAAATTCATATTAAAAAATGATGGTAAGGTTTTATTAAATACTGATGGTTCAAATAACTTACTTAAAACTATAAAAGATGTATTTGGTTTTGAAGTGTCAAAAAAAATGATTGAAATAAACGGAGACAACTTTGATTATAAAATCGAAGGTTATGTTAGTATGCCTGAAATAAATAAGTCTAATAAAAATTCTATGGTAACTTTAGTAAACAAACGAGTAGTTAAAAATAATGAATTGAACAAATATATAAATGATGCGTATAAAGGATATAAGCCAGATAATAGATATCCCATTATCGTTTTAAATATTTCTACAGATCCAACTTTAATAGATGTTAATATTCATCCAACTAAGATGGATATTAAATTTTCTAAATTAGATAAGTTAGGTAATTATTTGATTGATATTATTAGTGAGTCGCTAAACAAAGAGGATGTAACTCCTAAAATAAAAATTAATAAAGAAATCGAGCAAAGTAATTACGAAATGCCAACACTTGACTTTGATTATGTAGAAGAGCAAAATATTATAGATGATTCGCCAAAAGAGTTAAATATAAATGATGATTCACCAAAAGAGCCTATTTCTCGAATGAAAAAAATGTATCCAGTTGGGTTGGTCCTTGGTTCTTATATCGTATGTCAAAATGAAGAGGGCATGTTTTTAATGGATCAGCATGCAGCAAAAGAACGTATAAATTATGAAATGTATTTAAAAAAGATGAGTAGTCCTACTACTTCTAAAGTGGATTTAGTGGTTCCACAAACTTTAGAGTTTCAAAGTAGTGAGTATATCATTTTGAAAGAAAATTTTGATGTTATAAAAGAATTAGGTTTTGACATAGAAGATTTTGGGATTAATTCTTTTATAGTCAAGGCACATCCAACATGGTTACCAAAAAATTATGAGGCTGAAGCAACAATTAAGTTAATGGAAACTATCTTAAGCTATGAAAAAAACTTTAAGTTAGATAAATTTATAGATAATGCAGCTATAAATTTAAGTTGTAAAATGTCTATTAAGGCTAATACTAATATTACGTTAAGTGAAATGGAAAATTTAATTGATGAGCTTAGAAAGTGTAAAAATCCATTTAATTGTCCTCACGGTAGACCAACTGTAGTTAGTTTTACTACATATGAATTAGAAAAAATGTTTAAAAGGACGGGATTTTAATGAAGTTAAGTGAAATTAATTACAAAAGTTATGATAATTATAAAACAAAAGAATTGAGTACAGATTTAGTTAAAGCAGGGTTAAAATTAAATAATAAATATACAGAACTTGGTGAAATATATTTTGATAATTTTAAAAAAAATTATGATTTTAATGAATTTGATTACATTAAGATTAATAGTAGTTTTTATGTAAAATCTAAATACGGTAATAGAGATTTGGTTTCTTGTAATGATTGTAATTATACTTTTGACTCAAATAGTGAAGAAAATATTGCAAGATACTTTGATGAAGAAAAAAACCTGCCTAAAAAATTATTATTAACCGAGGGTGCTACTTCGATAAAAAAATTAATTCCCTTTGTAAATGTTGATCCTAGTAAAATTGTAAAGACTATGATTTATAAAACAAATAAGGGTTTTGTGGCTATTTTAGTTTTAGGTGATCGAAATGTTAATTTAGAAAAAGTAAAATCTTTTTTGAACATACACGAAATTGAACTGGCTAGTATTGAAGATGTTAGTAGATTGACTAATGCAGAGCTTGGTTATGCAGGACCAATTGATCTTCAAATTCCAATTTATGCAGATTATGAATTAAAAAACATAAAAAATTTCGTAGTAGGCGCAAATAAAACTAATTACCACTATATTAATGTTAATAATTCTGATCTAAGCATAGTAGAATTTAGTGATTTTAAGGTTTTAAATAAAAGTGACTTATGTCCTAAGTGTGGTGGTAAAATTTTATTTGAAAAATCTTTATTACTAAAAGAAGGCAATAAAAAAAATTATGATAGCGCTTTTTCATATGCTTTTTCAAACAATTTGTTTAATCCTATTGATTTTTTAATAATTGTTTTAAAAAAAGAATTTATGAATGAAGTGGAAAAATTATATACGAGTTTAGCAAGTGAAAATCAAAACATTTTAATTGATGATAGAGATGAAAAGCCTTTT
>SKFZ01000024.1 GCA_007117695.1 Bacilli bacterium | reverse complement strand
CACATACAGCTTTGCCATCACTAATTATGCCGTATGCAATATGTGAATTATTATCTTCCATTCTTCTACCTTCGGTGATAGCTTCTGCTCTATCGTGGTCATAAGAAGTTGATCTTATAATGTGATCATGGATTGTTAGAAGTTGTCTTCTAAGCGACATGTTTTCATTTATTTTAGTTTCTAAAACATTATCCGCCCAATCATTAATTTTATTTATTTGATCTTCTGAGTAAAGTGGGTTAGATAAAACACTAACTCTTCCTAAACCATTAATTGTAATTTTTAAACTTTCGTAACTATTGAAAGGATGAACGAAGTTGTTAATATTAGTCAATGTTTCAGGATCACTAGCTATATCTGAAATTTCTTGTTCACAAAGTTGGTATGAATAATCACAATAAAAGTGAAATTCCTTTTTACCATTATTAATAGATGTGAATATAAAATCTAATATGTCTTGTCTATTTTCAACGAATATACTATCTGTCATATTAACAAATGAGTAATGATCGCTTTTATAATATTCATTTTTGGTTTGAACTAACCTTTCGTTTTTATAAATAAAGTTGTGAGCAACAAACCTTAGTACTGTTGTGTTTGTAAATGCTATAGTAAATATTGCTCCGATTGCGATTAATGCGATAATAAGTTTTTTCATTTTGCCCCCTATAATAAAATTATAGCAAAAAAAATCAAAAAAAAGAAATGGTTATGCCATTTCATTAACTTTTTTTGTCAACCTTGATTTGTTTCTAGCAGCAAAGTTCTTTTGAACTACACCCTTTGAAGCTGCTTTATCTATTTTAACGATTGCATCTTTAAGTGCATTGTTAGCTAAATCTTTGTCAGCTTTTTCAACAGCTTTTTCAACTTTTTTAATAGCTGATTTCATACTTGCTTTGTAAAGATTGTTTTGTTCTTTTTTCTTATTAATAACTTTAACAGCTTTTTTCGCATTATTTAAATTTGGCATTTTTTCACCTCCAAGTCATACGTCATAACAATTTTAGCAAAGATTTATAAAAAAAGCAACAAAAAAGATTATAATATTCATTGTATTTTTGGTATAATGTTACCTAGGTGATTAAGATGAAACAAAACAATATTAGAAACTTTTCTATCATAGCGCACATCGATCATGGTAAAAGTACTCTTGCAGACAGAATACTTGAACATACTGAAGCGATTACTGAGAGAGAAAAACAAGATCAACTTTTAGATAGTATGGACTTAGAGCGTGAGCGTGGTATTACTATAAAGCTTAATGCAGTAGCCCTTAAGTATAAAAAAGATGGTGAAGAGTACTTACTAAATTTAATAGATACACCAGGACACGTAGATTTTACATATGAAGTGTCTAGAAGTCTAGCAGCTTGTGAAGGTGCTTTATTAGTCGTGGATGCGGCGCAAGGGGTGGAAGCACAAACGCTTGCCAATTTATATTTAGCACTTGAAAATAATCTTAAAATAATACCTGTAATTAATAAAATTGATTTACCTAATGCAGACCCTGAAAGGGTTAAAAAAGAATTAATTGATACGTTAGGTTTTGAAGAGGATGAAATTGTATTAGCTTCTGCTAAAGAAGGTATTGGTATAAAAGAACTTTTAGATACGGTAGTTGACAAGGTTGACCCTCCAAAGGGGGATGCTAATGGGGAATTGCAAGCTTTAGTGTTTGATAGCTTTTTCGATCCTTATAGAGGGATTGTTGCTTCAATTCGTATTGTTAATGGAACTTTAAAAAGCAATGATAAAATAAAAATGATGGCAACAGGCGCAGCTTATGATGTTGTTGAGTTGGGTATTAAAACTCCAAAGGAGTTAAAGGTATCTAGTCTTTCAGTTGGAGATGTTGGTTATGTTACCGCATCAATTAAAGATATTAAAGATGTAAAAGTTGGTGATACTATTACAAGTATAGCTAAACCCGCAAATACACCGCTTCCAGGATATAGACCGATGAAACCAATGGTGTTTTGTGGACTTTATCCTATTGAGTCTTCTAAATATAATGAGATGAAAGAAGCTTTAGAAAAACTAAATTTAAATGATGCTGCATTAACTTTTGAACCTGAAACGTCAAAAGCATTAGGATTTGGTTTTAGATGTGGTTTTCTAGGTCTACTTCATATGGATATAATTAAAGAAAGACTTGAGAGAGAGTTTAAAATTGATATTATCGCAACCTCACCATCGGTTATATATGATGTTTTAAAAACAGATGGGACAACACTTTTAGTAGACTCACCCGCAAAAATGCCGGATAGGGTTGCTATTAAAGAGGTTAGAGAACCTTATATTAAGGCTAGTATTTTTGTTCCGAGTGAATATATTGGTCCTATAATGGAGCTTTGTCAGCAAAAAAGAGGGACATATATAAATTTGGATTACATTGATCAAATTAGAGTTAATATTCAATATGAAATACCGCTTTCTGAAGTTGTATATGACTTTTTTGATAAACTTAAATCATCGACAAAAGGTTATGCTTCTTTTGATTATGAGCCGATTGGTTACAAAGAAAGTGATCTTGTTAAAATGGATATTTTACTTAACGGTGAAGTTGTAGATGCTCTTTCAATTATTGTTCATAGAGATTTCGCTTATGAACGTGGTAAGCAGATTGTTGAGAATTTAAGAAAACTTATTCCTAGACAACAATTTGAAGTGCCTATTCAAGCATCGATTGGTGCTAAAATAATCGCAAGGTCTGATATAAAGGCCATCAGAAAAAATGTTTTAGCAAAATGTTATGGTGGAGACGTTTCGAGAAAAAGAAAATTACTTGAAAAGCAAAAAGAAGGTAAAAAGAAAATGAAGCAAATTGGTAATGTAGAAATACCTCAAGAAGCTTTCTTATCTGTTTTATCTATGGATGAAGATTAAAAAACAAAAGCATGCTTTTGTTTTTTTATGTTATACTATAAGTGGTGATGAGTATGTCAATTTACATTCATATTCCATTTTGTACAAACATTTGTAGTTATTGTAATTTTTCTAAAATGTTTTATAAACAAAAATGGGTTGAACAGTATTTAACTAAATTAGAAGAAGAAATTTTTAATAAATATAAAAATGAAAAAATTAATACTTTATATATTGGTGGTGGAACCCCAAGTTGTCTTGAATTGCCTTCTTTAGAAAAGTTGCTTAAAATATTATCTAATATTAAGCTGCAAGATAAGGGTGAATATACTATTGAATTTAACCCTGAGGATTTAGTTGAAGAAAAAATAAAGTTGATTTCTAAATATAATATAAATAGAGTTAGTATAGGTGTACAAACTTTCAATAGCAGGCATTTAAAAACATTGAATAGAAAAACTGACTATGAGTTTTTAGCTAAAGGGATCGAACTTTTAAATAAATACGGAATCGATAATATAAGTTTAGATTTGATGTATGGATTTAATGGCCAAACAAAAGATGAATTAAAAGATGATTTAATCAAGTTTACTAGTCTTAAAATAAAACACATTTCAACATATTCATTGATTTTAGAAAGTAATACTAGTTTATTTATAAATGATTATAAAGAAATAGATCCTGATTTAGAAAGTGATTTTTATTTCATGATTATAAACTTTTTAGAAGAAAAAGGTTTTAATCAATATGAGTTATCTAATTTTTCTAAAAAAGGGTATGAATCAAAACATAATTTAGTTTATTGGAATAATGAAAATTATTATGGATTTGGACTTTCGGCTGCTTCATATATAGAAGATGAAAGAATAGTTAACACTTCAAGTATTAATTCATATTTTGAAGGAAAAACTGTTAGAGAAGTTGAAAAATTAAATCGTGATGATATAATAAAGTACCATTTAATGCTTGGTTTTAGGAAGACAAAAGGTATAAATATAAATGAGTTTGAGAAAAAATATAATATAAATATATTGAGTATAAATAATATAGAGAAATTAGTTGAGGAGGGAAGGCTAAAAATTAGTGAAGGGTACATATATATTCCAAGAGAATATTTATATTTATCTAATGATATTTTAGTTGAATTAATATGAATAAATTAAATATATTTGAAAAAGAATTGAAGTACTTTAATACTGAAAATGGTAAAAAAAGTGCAATGGTTGCTATAGAAAACTTACCTGATTATTTTTTTGAAGTTGCAGCGTCTTCTACAGGGAAATACCATCCTAGTTATTCATTAGGAGAAGGTGGATTAGTTAGGCATACAAAAGCAGCTATGAAACTTGCTAATGAACTTTTAAACAACAATAGTAGCATTACATCTTTTAGTGAAGTTGAAGTTGATTTAATATTATTTTCGTTACTAGTACATGATGGGATTAAGCATGGATTTATTAAAGATAAGTATGTTAAGTTTGAACATCCACTTTTAGTTAATGAATTTTTGGATGAACTTAAAGATAAGCTTTATTTTAGTGAAAACGAATTAAAAATTATAAAAGGTGCTATAGCATCGCATATGGGGGAATGGAATACTAATAATTATTCTAATGTTGTACTTCCGGTTCCTAAAAACAAGGTTGAAAAATTTGTTCATATGTGCGACTTTTTAGCAAGTAGGAAATTTATAGAAGTTGATTTAGGAGGTTCAAATGAATAGAGGTAAGTTAATAGTAATTGAAGGTACTGATTCATCGGGTAAAGAAACGCAATCTAAGTTATTATATGAAAGGCTTAAAAGTGAAGGTCATAAAGTATATAAAACGTCTTTTCCAATGTATGATACTCCAACTGGAAGAATAGTTGGGGGACCTTATTTAGGAAAACCTAGTATATCTGAAGGGTATTTTAAAGAAGGGGCAAGTAATGTTGATGGAAAAGTTGCGTCACTTTATTATGCTGCAGATAGATACTATAATATTTATTTAATTAATACGATGTTAAGTGAAGGTGTTAATGTTATTTTAGATAGATATACTTTTTCAAATATGGCTCATCAAGCTGGTAAAGAAAAAGATGAATCTAAAAGAAAAGAACTTTACAAATTTTTAGAGGAATTAGAGTTCAAATTATTGCAGTTACCTGTTCCAGATTTATCTATATTTTTATATGTACCATCTGATGTATCTTTTGAACTTAAAAAAGATAGAGAAGAAACAGATCAACATGAAGATGATATTGAACATTTAAAATTAGCTGAAAAAGCTTATTTTGAAATAGCAGAAATTTATGGATTTGAAACTATTCAATGTGTAAGTGGAAAAAAACTTAGAAGTAGGGAAGACATTTCAGAAGAATTAACGTCTTTAGCTTTAAATTGTTTAAAAGAAAAAACTAGATTGTAATAATCTAGTTTTTTTATCTCATATATCCACCAACGATTGCAGCTAAGTTTTCTGAAAAAACCATCGCGCGATTGTCAATTTGTTCGATTATATCGACAACTTTTTTTCTTTTTCTTCTTGATGTAACTATTATCAAAAGTTTTCTCTCTCTATCTTTACCTTGAGCATCAATGCTAGTTACTGCAAAGCCCATTTCTCTTAATGCAAGTGAAATTTGTGGCTCTAGTGTTTTATCTACAATTGCATTTAATGCATTGCTTCCCATTGCCATTTTCTCTTCTATAATACTACCAACTAAACTACCGACACCAGAACCAAACGCAAAAAATAATATTTTAAATGGATCTTCTGATATCCCAACGATTACGACACCGGTCACGGTAATCCATATTAGTGCGATTATAAATTGTAAAAAAGCTCCAATTCTTTTTTTACCATTTGCAACTACGATTAGTCTTAAAGTCCCAAGTGCATTTTCAGTTACTTTAGCAGCAAAGATTATTAAATAAATTAAGTATTCCATTTTATCACCACTTATATTATATCACTTATGTTTTCTTTTGTACTAGTGTTTTATGTGATATAATTTACATTAATTAACATCAATAAGTAGGTGATATGAATGAAGGAAAACGAGTTTAAGTTGATTAAATTAAATAAGGTTATTAATAAAGACGTTTATGATATGTATCAAGAAATTCCTTTAGAAGAGTTAGGATCTTCAAATTCTTTTAAAGAACTCACATATGATGAATTTAAAAAGGAAGCCAAAAAAGTTATTTCGTTTGAAAATAAAATTGATCCTGAAATAAATTCTAAAACTGTAAAATATATTTTTTATGTTAATGAAGAGCCTATCGGGGAAATTTCTGTAAGAACAACTTTAAATGACTTCTGGGTTAATTACGGGAGTCAAATCTTTTATAAGATTCGAAGTTCAAAAAGAGGAAAAGGATATGGGACCATAATGGTTAGTTTAATTAAAGATGAATGTAGGAAATGTGGATTTGATCAAATAAGAGTTAATTGTGATGATGATAATGTTGGTTCAAAAAAAGTTATTTTGAAAAATGGTGGTAAACCGGTGATGAATTATAAAAATAGTAGAAATAAAACTAGTACAAGTTATATTATAAAACTATAGATAGCATGGCTATCTTTTTTTATCAGAAAAAGTAGCACTCACCCCTTGACATTGCTAATAGATGTTGTATAATTATTTTAGCACAGTTAAATAACGAGTGCTAATGAGGTGATGTTTATGATTACTGAAAGACAAAAAGAACTTTTG
>SKFZ01000007.1 GCA_007117695.1 Bacilli bacterium | reverse complement strand
CAAAAAATATTAGATGTTTTAGTTTACCATGATAATATTATTGAACATCCAAGTGTTGATGAGTTTAAGCGAAAAATAATTAATCAAAAAATAAATGATGTTAAAAGAAGAGGTAAGTGGCTCTTAATAGAGTTAGATGATTATTTCTTGCTGAGTCATTTAAGAATGGAAGGAAAATACAATTTTAAACAAGAAAGTGAAATTAAAAATAAGCATGAGCATGTAGTATTTTATTTGCTTGATGGTAAAACTATGAGATATCAAGATACTAGAAAGTTCGGTAAAATGCATTTGTTGGAAAAATCAAGGCTTCAAACAAGTAAGCCATTAGTTGATTTAGGAGTAGAACCTTTTGATGAAGACTTTAATGCCCAATATTTAAAAAACAAAATAAAAACAAAAAAGCTTCCGATAAAAACTGTTTTGTTAGATCAAAGTATTGTTGTTGGGATAGGTAATATTTATGTTGATGAAATTTTATTTTTAAGTAAGATAATGCCAACTAAAAAGGCCTTTAATATAACCTATGAAGAATGTGAAAAAATTGTTATTAACACTAAAGAGGTGTTAGCTAAAGCTATAAAGCTTGGCGGAACAACTATTAGAACATTCTCATCAGGAACTGTCCATGGAAGATTTCAAAATGAATTATTAGTCCATATGCATGAAAATGATCCGTGTCCGATATGTTTAAAACCGATTAGTAAAACTAAAGTTGGTGGCAGAGGTACGTATTATTGTAGTGAATGTCAAAAAAAGAAGTAGATTTCCTACTTCTTTTGTATTGGCTTGCTTTTATACTCTGCTTTTATTGTTTCGTTTTTTTCTCTTTCTTCTAAAATGCTAGCATAAACAGATGTCACCCTAAGTTCCAAGTTTAAGTTTGGATTGCCTTTTGAAAAGTTGGTTATAATAGGTAAATCTAAATCTTTTCTAATATGGTTCAAATATTTTTGACCCTTTTTGGAAAAACCTAGCACTCTAATATAATCAATTTTTTTGTTTTGTGCTTCTTCTTTCGTGAAGTTACAAAGGATATGTGTTAACATTCTTCTAATTTTATTATATGTATATCTTTTTGTTTTAATTAAATTAATTAATTCATCAATGCTTTTTGCCTCTAATATAGATGATGAAATTCTGTTTTCTATTCCTTCGTCAACAGTTTGATATTTGGATAGTTCTGTTTTTTCAGTCAGTATTTTGTACTTTAAAAATGGAAAATAATCATCAAGAAAATGTAAATTGTCTTGTAAATAATCATAAGTTAAAGTTGGAACGTTTTCGATGATGTTTTCATTGTTTTTTAGTGCTTCTCTAATTGAAGTGGCGCTTGCTATTTCATTTTCAATAGTTTTAGAATTGTAGTCATTAGTCCTTTTAATAGTGTGTGGAATAATATTTGAATTTAGTTTTTTAATTTCACGAATATAACTAATTCCTAAAATGTCATTAGGTGTTTTGATTTTTTTGTTTAAAATATCTTCAAGAGCATTGCCGAGTGCGGTTGGATAATTTATTCCTTTTTCCATGTAATCTTTCACAATTTTTTGGTAACTATCATTATTCAATTGAATGTCAGCCATTTCAATTAATTTATTTAAATCGTTTGATTCACTTCCAAAAACTAAGTTATTAATTTTCAAACTATCTAGTAATCTTATACTTCCTTCTGCAAAAATGTCTGCACTTTGAGTAGCATAAGCAAATGGGAGTTCAACTACAATATCTGCTCCATACTCTAAGGCTATTTTAGTTTTCTTCCATTTATTTATTATGCTAGGTTCACCGCGCTGGCAAAAGTTACCGCTCAGTACAACTATTATCGGTTGACCTGGAAACATTTTTTTAGTTTCATTTAAATGATATAAATGACCTTTATGAAAAGGGTTATATTCACATATGATACCTACAGCTTTCATTTAATCACCTCACTTATATAATAGCACACTTTAATGTTGATTTTGAAACTAAACTTATGTATAATGTTAATGCTGGTGGTGGTAATATCAAAGTAGACATAAATAATGACTTAACAAATATTGATTTAACATACTCATTTACTGAAGAAGAATGCGTAAAGGCAAATATTTTAAAGTTAGACGATATAAAAGTAAAAGGTTATATCGAAAAATCCGGAACTGATTATTATTTATCATTAAATATTTCTGGTGAAATGACTTTAAGCTGTAGCATTACATTAAAACCGGTGAAACACAAATTTGAGTCTTTAGTAGAAGGAAATGTTAAAGAACTTTATGAAAACAACATAAATATAGAAAATTCTATTGATATTTTCCCGATTGTATGGGAAAATGTACTAGTAGAAATTCCAATGAAAGTTACTGCATCTGATGCTCCAAAGGAAATAAGCGGAGAAGGTTGGAAGCTAGTTACTAAAGTAGAAGAAAAAGAAAATGAATTTTCAAAGTTGAAAGATTTATTGTAAGAAAGAGGTGTAAAAATGGCAGTTCCAAAAAGAAAAGTAAGTAAGACAAGAAAAAGAATGCGTCGTACTCATTATAAAATAAGTGAAAATCAAACAACTAAATGTCCAACTTGTGGTGAAGAAATAAGATCACATAGAGTTTGTACTTCATGTGGAAGTTACAAAGGTAAAGAAGTTGTTGATGTAAAAAAAGAAGAAGAAACTAATTAGTTTCTTTTTTTAGTACAAATATTTATTATTTTATACTTGTTTTTTTTGAAAAAAGTACTTTTTGTGGTATATTGATATAAAATATAAGAGATATGTGATTTGCTTAATTTACAAATAATTTTGAAGAGGAGTTTTATAATTGATAAAAGAAGAATTTGTACCGATAATTTTAGGGACTGACTCAAATGCTTATAATATGGCAAGAGCAATACACGAAGAATACGGCATAAAGAGTTATGTGGTTGGAAAAGGCAATTTGCTCCCAACAGACTATAGTAAAATCCTAATAAGAAAAATAATTGATGATTTAGATGAAGATAATTTTGCACTGCGCTTAATTGAGTTTAGCGAAGAAATGAAAAAAGATAATACAAAGAAAATTTTAATATGTAGTAATGAAAATTATGTAGAATTAGTTGTCAATAATAAGAATAAGTTAGATAAAGAGTTTATTTTACCCTTTGTTAATAAAGAGTTGATGGATAAGCTACTTGATAAAGAAAAATTTTATAAATTATGCGAGGAGCACAAGTTAGATCATCCTAAAACGTTTGTTGTAAAAAAAGGTGAAGAACTCAAATTAAATTTTAATTTTGAATATCCTGTTATACTTAAGCCTTCTGATTCAGCAAAGTATTTTGTTTCACAATTTGAAGGCAAGAAAAAGGCTTACATAATAGAAAATTTAAGTGATTTAAAAAAAACAATTAATAAAATATATAGTAGTGATTATTACGAATCACTTATAATTCAAGAATATATACCTGGCGATTCGATGAGTATGGCCGTTGTTAATTGCTATGTAAATAAAGAAGGCAGCGTCAAGTTGATGAGCTTGGGAAAAATATTATTAGAAGAACCTGTTCCTACTTTAATTGGTAATTATTCTGCAATAATAAGCGATACAAATGAGAATCTATGTTATGAATTGAAAAGGTTTCTTGAGAAAATTGGATACACCGGTTTTGCTAATATTGACTTAAAGTATGATTATAGGGACAAAAAATATAAAGTTTTTGAAATTAACATTAGACAAGGTAGGAGTAGTTATTTTACTACGGGAAGCGGCTACAATTTAGCAAAATATTTAATTGAAGATCACATATACAATAAAAATCAAGATTTTACTATTGCTAAAAATGATCATATTTGGTTCGATGTTCCTAAAAATTTGTTGTATAAATACATTCAAGATAAGGGTATGAAAAAAAAGATCAAAAAACTAATTAAAGACAAAAATTATAGTTCAACATTGTTTTATAAAAGGGATTTAAATATTAATAGGTTACTAAGACTACATTTATTTAATTTTAGAAAATACAGTGTATATAGAAAGTATTATTGAAAAATATTTATTACTATATTCATAGAAGGAGTTAGACATGGCTATTTTAGATTTGAAAAACAAGGAAGAAGTTAATGAGTATAAAGAGTTTATTAGAAACTCTAAGTACACTAGTTTAACACAAGATATAAACTGGGGGTTAGTTAAAGAAGGTTGGATATCAAAGCAAGTTTATATTAAAGAAAACGGAAAAATTATAGCAGCAGCATCAATTTTGATGAAAAAGTTTATTTTAAACTACCATTTTATGTATATTCCTAAAGGACCAGTTTGTAATATAGAAAACACGGAAATTTTAAATAAACTTATGGAAGAAATTGAAAAGTTAAGAAAAGAATATAAAGGCTTTCTAATTAGATTTGATCCAGAAAAAGAATATAATAAAACTTTAGAAAAGAAACTGAAAAATGAAGGATATATAATAAGAAATAAGTCTTTTGGCAAAAATGAATTAATACAACCTAGGCATAACATGGTTTTAGAGGTTTCAAATTTAGACGAAGAAGAACTATTCGATAACCTCAAAAGAAAAACTAGATATAATATAAGGTTAGCTAAAAAAAGAAGTGTAGAAGTATATCATTCAAACAAGGATGAAGATTTAAAGGAGTTTTATAATTTATATAAATCGATGACAACTAGAAAAGAAATAGGAAAAAGGTCATATGATTATTTTATTAATATGAAAAAAGTCTTTGGTGACAATATGAGAGTTTATTTAGCAAAGCACGAAAATGATTATATTTCAGGTGGTATAGCTATAAATTATGGTGATAAAATTTTTAATCTTTATAGTGGAAGTTGCAAATCAAAGCAAAATTTAAAGCCTAATTATTTGATGCAATGGGAGATGATAAGGTGGGCAGTTTCTGAAAATAAAGAAGTTTATGACTTTGGTGGAGTCTTCAATATCGATAAAAATGATGGACTTTATAATTTTAAAGAAAATTTTTGTGGAGAGCACGGGCTAGTTGAATTTATCGGCGAAATAGATAAAGTCTACAATCCGTTTGTATATAAAGTTTTTGTTTCTATTGTCCCCTTTGTACAAGAACTTAAAAAGAAATTAAAAATAATTTTAAAAAAACAATAAAAATATTAATTGATAAAATAAAAGAAGAAACTAATTAGTTTCTTCTTTTATTATGGTTTCAAATTCTTTTTGAATTTTATTTAATTTTTGCATTGTTTTTGCTTCAAACCTCATTGTGATATTAGGACCTGTATTAGATGCTCTAATAAGGGCAAATGAATCTTCATCCATCACTTTACATCCATCAATGGTAAGAGTGTTATAACCTTTGCTTTGGGCGTATAAAACTACTTTATCAATCACTTTAAATTTTTTGTTATCATCTATATTTACTTTGATTTCCTCAGTTGAATAATATTTTTCTATACCTTCTTTAAGTTGACTTGCTTTAAGGTTGGTTTCACTCATGATCTCAAGCATTCTAAGTCCACAATATATACCATCATCAAATCCGTAAAATTTATCGTTGAAAAATATGTGCCCAGAATATTCCCCGCTAAATTTAATGTCATCATAGTATGTTTTAGCCCGCAAATATGAATTTCCGGTTCTATACATAATAGGAGTTCCACCTAATTTTTTTATTTCATCTTCTAAAGCTTTCGAACATTTAACATCAAATAAAAATCTTTTATCATCTAAGTTGTCGATAATGTTTCTAATTACTATTATCATATAGTGATCAGTTGGAATAATTTCACCTTCGTTATCGACAAGTCCGATTCTATCAGCATCACCGTCAAAGGCAATGCCCAGGTCAAATTTTTTGTTAATGACTTCTTTTTGTAAGTCTTTTAAGTTTTCATAAACGCTAGGATCTGGGTGATGATTAGGGTAATTAAAATCAGGTTTGCAGTACATAGTTTCATAGTCTAAACCTAACTTGCTAAATACTTTATCAACGATTATACTTGATGCACCATTTCCACAGTCTACTAATACTTTTAAATTTTTACTAATTTTTAGGTTTTCAGTTAAATAATCAACATACTCATCCTCAATATTAACTTTTTTGTAAGAGCCTTGTCCATCAATAAATTCGCCTTTTAATGTGAAATCTCTAAAAGCTATAATATCATCACCATAGGCATTGTGAATTCCGTTGAATGTTATTTTAAAGCCATTGTATTCTTTAGGGTTGTGGCTGCCGGTTATCATAATACCAGCTTTAGCATTGAATTTATTAAGGGCGAAGTAGTACATAGGGGTAGTTACCATACCTATATTTATAACATCTATACCGGTGCTATTAACCCCTTTTTTAAGTCCGTCAAATAAAATAGGTGATGATTCTCTATTATCATAACCGATCACCATGAAGTTTTTCCCCTCACTTTTAATCTTAGTTCCAAAAGATTTTCCAATAGTAAAAGCAACATCAAAAGTTAAGTCTTTTTCATAAATTCCACGAATGTCGTATCCTCTAAAAATATTTTTGTTTATCATAATCATCCTCCTAGTTTTTATTATTATATCATTATATAAAAAATAAGGGAATTATGATATAATAAAGAAAATAATCAAGGAGTGACGATATGGCAAATAATGTTTTAAAAAATTTTAAGAATAGTGAAAAAGTATTAACCAAGTATTATAAAAAATTGATTAAAAATGCTAAACAGGGAAAAAACATTGGGAGAACTAACGAATGGAT
>SKFZ01000022.1 GCA_007117695.1 Bacilli bacterium | reverse complement strand
GGTTCACCGGCGCGAGAGTTCAAATCTCTCCTGCTCCGCCATATTTGCAGATGTGGTTCAATGGTAGAACATCGCCTTGCCAAGGCGAAGACGTGGGTTCGATTCCCATCATTTGCTCCATAAAAAAATAAACTAGCATAAAGCTAGTTTTTCAATTGACTATAAAAGGAAAATAAGGTATTATCTTTTTTATTAATGGGGTTGTTATTATTAAAAAGCTTGAAAATGCAAGAGCACTAAGTAATCAATTTAGAGAGTATAAAAAAACAGTTATTCTTTTGGGAGCAGCAAAAATAATATTAGCAATTATTTATATTGCAGTACCTTTTTTATCAGCGCTTTTAATTACAACAATTACAGAAGGGATTATTGCCCAAATACTTATAATAGGTTTGATATTATTTGCAATTCATCTAATGTCAGTTTTTAGTGAACAATATTTGTCAATTAAGTTTGCAAGGTTATCAAATCAAATAATGTATAAAATCACTGAGAAAGTATTGGCTTCTTTACTCGATTTAGAAACAAAAAACTTTGATAAAGAGTCATCTGGCGCATTCATTAAAAGAGTTGAAAGCGATATTAGTGAGGTTTCATATTTTTTAAAAGGATTAATTATATATGTAAGTAAGTTTGTTAGAGATGCAGGTTTTATTTTCATACTAGCATATATTAATATTTATATAGCTTTCTTTTTCTTTATATCTTTGACGTTTGTTTACTTTAACGAAAAAAGAAAGCAAATTTATTATTTTAGGAAAAATAAAGAACGTAAAGAAAAAGGTGATACTACATCCGGTATTGCACAAGAATTATTAAAAGGAATTAGAGATATAAAAGTATTAGACTTGAAAAATCAGTTTTCTAACCACATCTCAAAAAGCTTTAAACAATATTATAATTTAAGAGTAGATTTAGAAGTTAAAATGAGAAAATACCAATTGATTAATCAAGTTATTATGGAATCAAACGAATTCATAGTATTACTTTTGTGTGCATACTTTTTAAGTGTCGGATTATTAAGCCCTGCGATGTTTATTGTTATATTTGTGTATAATAGAAAAAACTTTGGTCTAGTATATAACACTGCCGACCTGGTGGAGGATTTAAATCAATTTGAACTTGCTTCTAAAAGATTGGTAGACCTAATTGATAATAAAAAATATACTAAAGAAAAGTTTGGAAACAAAAATATAGAAAATATAAAAGGTAATATAAAGTTTAGTGATGTTTCTTTTAAGTATGAAGATAAATACATATTTAATAAATTAAACTTTGAAATAAAAGAAGATGATACTGTTGCAATCATAGGTAAGAGTGGAATAGGAAAAACGACGATACTTTCATTAATATCTAAGATGTATGAAATTGATGAAGGAGATATTACTATTGATGGGACTTCAATTTATGACTTTGATGAAGCATCACTTAGAAAAAATGTAGCATTAATTACTCAAAGCCCATATATATTTAATATGAGTTTTAAAGATAACATTAAGATGGTTAATCCTGATATTACTGATAAAGAAATAATAAAATACTGTAAGCAAGCAGCGATTCATGATTTTATTATGTCACTTGAAAATGGTTATGATACAGTTATTGGTGAAGGTGGAGTTAGTTTGTCAGGTGGGCAAAAGCAAAGGCTTGCTATTGCAAGAGCATTAGCTAAGGATAGCGAAATTATTTTGCTTGATGAAGCTACTAGTGCACTTGATAATGAAACCCAAAAGAAAATACAAGAAACGATTAATAACATAAGTGAGAAAAAAACAATTTTAATTGTTGCTCATAGATTATCAACCATTCAAGAATGTAATAAAATAATTGTTTTAGATGAAAATGGTGTTAATGATATAGGGACTCATGACGAGTTGTTAAGTAATAATGAATTGTATAAAAATTTATATAAAACTGAACTTGCATAAAAACATAGTTTAAGCTATGTTTTTTTAGTGTAAACAACAGTTAAAATCATTAATAATTATGATATAATTGTTTATAATAGTGGAGGTATATATGGATATATTATTACATAAATTAAAAGAAACTTTATTTTCTGTTTTACCTGTCGCAATCGTTGTACTTTTAATAAACTTTTTTGTAGTGTCAATTTCAACTGATTTAATGATCAAATTTGGTATTGGTGCATTTTTAATTGTTTTTGGGCTTTCCATATTTTTACTAGGTGTAGATCTTGCTGTTAGTCCAATTGGTGCAATGATGGGTAGTGAACTTGTTAAAAAATCCAAACTACCATATATATTATTAGGTGGATTTATATTAGGTTTTTTAATATCAGTTGCAGAACCAGATCTTCATATTATTGCCAATCAGATAGAATTAATATCTGAGGGTGTAATAGAAAGGTTTAAACTTATATTAGTAGTATCACTCGGTATTGGTATTGCATTTTCATTCGGGCTTTTTAGAATAGTTAAAAAAATAAGTTTGAAGTATACACTCTTAACTTTATACTTAATAATATTCATTTTAGGGGTTATAGGACCAACAGAACTACTACCAATTACTTTTGACACATCAGGAGCAACAACAGGTGCGATAACAGTTCCTTTTGTACTAGCAATCGCATTTGGTATATCAAGGTTAAATAAAAATAGTTTGGATTTAGAAAAAGATAGTTTCGGACTAGTTGGTATTGTTTCAGCAGGAGCTATAATATCAATAATTATTTTAAATATATTTTCAAATCCAATTATAGATGGTTCAACACTACCAGAACAAAACTCAACATTTTTATACAGTTTAATTCATTCAATATATGAAGTATTACTTGCTATATCTCCAATTATAATATTATTTATTATATTCAATTTTAAAAGTTTTAAATTAAAAAAAGAAAAACTAAGAATTATTTTGTTAGGACTTCTTTATACAATAATAGGTATGATATTATTTTTAACAGGAGTAAACGGAGGTTTTTTAGAAGTTGGAGCATACATAGGTTCAAGAATAGCAGACTCTAGTTTATTAATATTAATAATGATTTGTTTCTTCTTAGGTATAACTACTGTTTTAGCAGAACCGGCGGTATATGTTTTAACTAGTCAAATAGAAGAGGTTACTAGTGGATCTATTAAAAGAAAAATGGTAGTGCCAGCCCTTTCTATTGGAGTGGGTGTTGCAATAACATTAGCAATGCTTAAAATAATACTAGCAATTCCCTTTTGGGTAATTATACTACCTTGTTATATAATAGCATTAACGCTTTCATTATTTTCAGATGATTTATTTATAGGTATATCATTTGACGGAGGCGGTGTTGCATCTGGGCCGATGACAGCAACATTTATACTTGCCTTTATGAATGGTATAGCAGGTGCCACAGTTGGTGCTAATGTATTAATGGACGGATTTGGTATGATAAGCTTAGTGGCAGTCGCACCTATTATTACACTTCAAGTTTTAGGTCTACTTTATAAGTATAAGGCAAGAGAGAAGGTGAAGTTATGAAAAGTATTAATTTAATGACTGTTATAGTTAATTTTGGACTCGGTAGCAAGGTTTTGAAACTTGCAAAAGAAAAAGGAGTCACAGGTGGAACTATAGTTGTTGGTAAAGGATCTTTAAATAGTGAACTTTTGTATAAATTCGGTATAACTGAAACTAAAAGAGAAATAGTTATGATGGTAGCAGAAGATAATGTTGCAAAAGATGCTATGTCATATATTGAAAGCAAATTAAGATTAAAAGATAACAAAAAAGGTATTGGATTTATAAGTCCGATAAACTATTTTTACAGTTCTAAAAATAAAGAAAACTCTATTAAGGAGGTAGGAAGTATTATGTATAAATGTATTTATGTTGTAGTTGATAAAGGTATGGGAGAGGCTGTAATTGAATCAGCCAATAAAGCCGGTTCTAGAGGTGGAACTATTATTAGTGGTCGAGGTTCTGGTATTCATGAAACTAAAAAGTTATTTAAGATGGAAATTGAACCTGAAAAAGATGTAGTAATGATTTTAGCAGAAGATGATATATTTGATAATATAACAAATGCTATAAAAAAAGATATAGAAGTAGACAAACCTGGAAAAGGCATTATGTTCGCAGGTGATGTAGAAAAAGCATATGGTATGAATGTTAAAAAAGAGGAAGAAGGCAATTAATATTGTCTTTTTATTTTGGATTTTTAAAGCTTAAATTTGTGTGCTATAATAATCAATCAAAGGAGGGGAATTTATATGGACATATTAGTTGATGGTCGTTTCGAATCATTTAACAACTTGTATGACAACATAAAAACCTTCATTGAAAAACAACTACAAGAAGCGAAAAAAGGTAAAGAAATTGGTGATATGACTGATGAAGAAATTGACCTTTTAGGAGATGAATTTGATGTATACAATAGTAAAATTAACTACATTAAAAAATTAGATGATGAAAATCGCTTAGAGCACATAAAGATGATTCTTGAAATTAGTAATATTGAAGAATTAAATGAAAAGGATAAAGTTAAAACAATTTTATCTTACGCAACTTTAACTCATATTTTTAGGGGTTATGATATTTACAGTTTTGAGGAATTGCTTATTTTGTCGTCTGCTTTAAAAGAGGCATTGCCAGATGCATATTCTTATCATTTGGAAGTTCTTTGTGATTTTCGATTAATAGATCAGATTATGTCTAAAGGGACAAATCTTATAGATAAAATTAATTTAGCAGAAGAAATAATTAAACTGCAAAAAAGCAAGCCATATGAGAAACCAAATAGGTTAATTGATAAATCTGTTTTGTTATTAAATAGTATATCTAATTTTAGTAAATAAAAAAGAACTGAATTAATTCAGTTCTTTTGTTTCTTAAATGGAGCGGGTGATGGGAATCGAACCCACGTATTCAGCTTGGAAGGCTGAGGTTTTACCATTAAACTACACCCGCAAATTAAGTAGGCAATTACAATTATACTTAATTACCGGGAAAAGTCAATATATTTGACTTAGATTTTTCGTAATTTAATTGATTTTTTGGGTAGGTAAAAGTTTGAATGAATTCAATAGTTGAGCCAATTAACAACCCTAATATAAAGATTGATAAATAATTAATAAAACCATTGATACCACTTAGTGAACCATGATTATTTGATGTAGCAATTATTATCATATTGATTATTGAGAAAAAATTAAATATTATTGTTGCAAAGTGTATTGTCTCGCCTATGTTTATAGATAGTGTAACTATTAAACTAATTGTAAGAGAAACTATAATGCAAGCTGCTAAAAGATTATTATTTAGTGTTTGGTTTGTTAAAATGCTAGTGAAAAATAATGCTGAAAAATTTGTTAAAAATGACATGATAAATATTGTTGGTATTGAGAAATTTTTTCTATAGTTAATTAAGTTCACTATATCACCCCTTTGTTAAGTTAGTTATTATAGCACAGTTCTTTTAATTAGCAAGTGAAAAAGTTGAATGTTATTTTTTTTTAGTATATAATTTGTAATGGTGATACATATGGATAGTAATTTAAAAAGAAGTCTTATTTTAGAACATTATCAAAATCCTAAAAATAGAGGACTTAAAAACATAGATGGATATAAAAAAATAAATATGAATAATGAAAGTTGCATCGATGAAATTGATTTGGAAGTCAAAATTGAAAATGACATAGTAATTGATGTTTTATTTGATGGTGAAGCTTGTGCTATAACTACTTCTTCAACGTCTATTATGATAAGTACTTTAATTGGATTGAAAGTTAGTGAAGCATTAGATGTTTTAAATAACTTTGAGAACATGATAGATGAAAAATCATATGATGAAGATGTTTTAGGAGAAGCTGTAGTTTATGATGAAATTTATAAACAACCAAATCGTAAGAAGTGTGCACTTTTACCTTGGTGGGGAATTAGAAAAGCACTTGAAGAAAGTTTAGGTGATTAAATGGATTATGGATTAAATGAAGCGAAGGTTAAAGAAATATCTAAAATAAAAAATGAACCTAAATGGATGCTTGATTTCAGGCTTAAAAGTTATAAAGAGTTTAAGGATTTTGATAATCCGAGATTTGGTCCAGAACTTACTATTAATTATGATGAAATTATTTTTTATAAAAGTAGTAACAAAGGTGTTAAAAACAAGTGGGAAGATGTCCCAGAAGATATAAAAAATACTTTTGATAAATTAGGTATACAAAAAGCTGAACAAGATTATTTAGCGGGTATAGGCGCTCAATATGAAAGCGAAGTAGTATATCACAATATGATTAAGGAATTAGAAGATAAAGATATTATTTTTTGTGATACCGACACCGCTTTAAAAAAACATCCAAAGTTGTTTAAAAAGTACTTTAATAAATTAGTTAAGTTTGATGAAAATAAATTTACCGCTTTAAATGGTTCGGTATGGAGTGGAGGTACATTCATTTATGTTCCACCAAATACAAAAGTTGATAGACCTCTTCAAAGTTATTTTAGGTTAAACACGAAAAATATGGGACAATTTGAAAGAACTATTATTATTGTTGATGAAGGGGCAGAACTCCATTATATGGAAGGTTGTACGGCACCAACGTATTCTAGAGATTCGCTTCATGCAGCAGTTGTCGAAATATATGTAGGGAAAAATGCTAAATGTAGATACACAACTATTCAAAACTGGTCTGATAATGTATTAAATTTAGTTACTAAACGAGCGGAAGTAGATTCATTTGGGAAAATGGAATGGATTGATGGTAACATTGGCTCTAAAACTAATATGAAATACCCTTCATGCATTTTAAAAGGTGAGGGTGCTATGGGTGATTGTATATCAATTGCTGTTTCTAAAGAAGGTCAAATACAAGATACTGGTGCTAAGATGATTCACCTTGCACCAAATACTAAAAGTAACATTATTAGTAAATCGATTGCTTCTAAAGGTGGTAACTCAACTTATCGTGGACTTGTTAAAATTGCTAAAGATGCCAATAATTCAAGTAGTATAGTAAAGTGTGATACTATTTTTTTAGATAAAAATGCTAAAAGTGATGCGATACCAATAAATGTGGTGGCTAACAAAAGTTCATTTATAGAGCATGAAGCTACAGTTAGTAAAATTAGCGAAGAAAAATTGTTTTATTTAATGAGTAGAGGTATCCCAGAAGAAAGGGCAACTGAGCTTATTATAATGGGCTTTATTGAAAGGTTTAGAGAAGAACTTCCAATGGAGTATGCTGTTGAACTTAATGCTCTTTTAAAAAACTATTTTTAATAAATGTTTTGTGTGATATAATTATTTTAGCAAAATACAAGGAGGAGTTATGAAAAAACTATTTTTATTAAGTTTAATTTTATTTTCCGTACTTTTAGTAGCCTGCTCAAGAGAAAAAGAGTCATATGATTATGAAGCAGCGATGAAAGAACTAGCTATTCAAGTTTATGAAGAGCGTATAAAACCAAGTAGCATTGAAAATATTACAGTTCAAGAAATCGAGTTAGGCCATGTTAGAAATATAAATAATAAATATGGTGGAAATTTTGAATTGGATAAGTTAAAAAATTGTTCTGATGAATCTCGAGTAGATTTAACAATTGATAAAAACACTAAAGAAGTGATTGAATACGAATTTACTATGTACTGTAAGTAAAAATTTGTATAAAAAAATTAATTTATTACATATAAAATAACGAAGAAAGATAAACATTATTGTTTGTCTTTCTTTTTTTTAGTTTGTATAGTTATTTTAGAAAGGAGGAGTTATGCTTAATCAAACAGTTATAGTTGGCAGATTAGTAAAAGATCCAGAACTTAAGGAGACTGATAACGGTTGTAAAGTAACTAATATAATACTTGCAGTTCCAAGAAGTTTTAAAAATAGCAGTGGTGAATATGAAACTGATTTTGTAGCATGTACTTTATGGCGCGGTATTGCAGAAAATACTGTAGAATATTGCAAAAAAGGAGATTTACTTGGAGTAAAAGGTAGAGTGCAGTCTAGAAGTTATGAAGATGAAGAAGAGAAAAG
>SKFZ01000011.1 GCA_007117695.1 Bacilli bacterium | reverse complement strand
TTTGGTATATTCAGGCATTAACTAAAACTGATGAAAGCTTAAATGCATTTAATTTATTTAGGTTAATTAATCCTATTAATAAATCTAGTGAAGATGTCTTAGTTGAAAAATATAAAACAGAGCCTTATGTTATTGCCGCTGATGTATATTCTAACAAAGGCCATGAAGGACGAGGTGGTTGGACTTGGTATACAGGTTCTGCTAGCTGGGCTTATAAAGTTTTATTAGAAAACATTTTAGGTATAAAAAAAGAGGGTGATTACTTAGTAATAAACCCTAACATCTCTAAAGATATGAAAGAGTATAGCGTGACTTACAATCACTTAAATACAAAATATGAGATTTTAATAAAAAACCCTAAAGAATTAGAAAAAGGAAAAGTAATTATTGAAGGGGATTCTAAATTTGTTTTAGATAACAAAATAAAGTTAATAGATGATAACAAAAAACATAAAGTGACTTGCATAATCAAGGAGGATTTATGATTAATTTTGAATTTGAAAAATATACTAACATAAATGTTAAAAAAATATGCTATGAGGACTATAATGATTATTTGATAAGGATAAAAGATGCGCATTCATTTTATGATTTAGATGAATTGTTTGAAGAAAGATTAATTTCTAAAATGAGTAATCTAGCGAAAAAAATCAAGGATGATAATGGCGTTTTAGTAGTTGTTGGAATAGGTGGGTCTTACTTAGGTTCTAAGGCCTTAATTGACGCTTTAAGTGGCTACTTTGATGATAAAGGTGTTTACTATGCAGGAAATAGTTTATCAAGTGATTATTTGCATGATTTAATAGAAGAGTTAAAAGATAAGAATGTTTATTTAAATGTTATTAGCAAATCAGGAACTACACTAGAAGTTTCAACTGCTTTTAATGTTTTGAAAAATTATGTTAATAAAAACAAAATTATTATCACCTCTGATGCTGGAAGTCCTCTTCATACTTTGGCGAAAGAAAATGAATGTGAGTTTTTAGAAATACCTAAAACTATAGGAGGTAGATTTTCTGTTTTTACACCAGTAGGATTATTTCCTCTTATTTATGCGGGGATTAATGTTATGGAACTAAAAAGAGGGGCTATGGATGCTATTTCTAATAAAGATGACATCATTAAATATGCTCAAGTTAGAGATGAATTTTTTAAAGTTCAAAAACCAGTTGAGGCATACGTTTGCTACGAACCAAAGCTATACATATTTTTAAAATGGATTTCTCAACTTTATGGAGAAACATTAGGAAAAAATAAAAATGGTATTCTTCCTATGACAATATTAAACACAAGAGACCTTCATTCATTAGGTCAATTTATCCAAGAAGGAAGTCCTATACTTTTTCAAACTGTGTTTAAGGTTGTAAAAAGTAAAAATGACATTACATCTATGAATAAAAGCGTAAGTTCATTAAACAGCATTGCTTGTGATGCGACTTTAAAAGCTCATTTTTCAGGAGATATAAGTTCTAATTTGATTGAAATAGATAAAATTGATGAGTACCATATGGGTTATTTAATGCAGTTTTTTATGTTGTCTTGCTACTATAGTTCATATATTCAGGGAGTAAACCCATTTAATCAACCAGGAGTCGAAGCATACAAAAAAGAAATTAAAGAAATGTTATAAAACATTTCTTTTTTTTTGATATAATATGATCAGAGGTGAACTATGAAAGTTTTGGAAGTAAAAGGTGTTACAAAAAAATTTGGTAAATTAAAAGCATTAGATAAGATTGATCTTGAGATAAAAAAAGGAGAAGTTTATGGTTTTATCGGACCTAATGGTGCCGGAAAAACAACAGCAATTAGAGTTATTTTAGGTATTTTAAAAGCTGATGAAGGAGATACAAAAGTTTTTAAAATGGATGCATGGAGCGATGCTGTTGAAATACACAAAAAGGTTGCATATGTTCCAGGAGAAGTAAACTTATGGCCTAACTTAACTGGTGGTGAGGTTATCGATTTATTTACCTCGCTTAGAGGAGAAGTTAACAAACAAAAAAGAGATGAGTTAATAAAAAGATTTAATTTGGACACATCTAAAAAGTGTAGAACATATTCAAAAGGTAATAGACAAAAAGTTGCATTAATAGCAGCCTTCGCATCTGATGCAGATTTATTCATATTAGATGAACCGACAAGTGGTCTAGATCCATTAATGGAACAAGAGTTTCATAAATGTATTGCTGAAGTAAAAAAAGAGGGCAAAAGCGTTTTGCTATCTAGTCATATTTTAGTCGAGGTAGAAAAACTTTGTGATAAAGTAAGCATTATAAAAAATGGGAAAATAATTGAAAGTGGAATTTTAAAAGAAATGAAGCATTTAACTAGGACAAATATTTATGCTGAAACTAAAAAAGAAATTAAAGGTATTGAAAAATTAAGTGGAATACATTCTTTTGCTAAAAAAGAGAGTGGATATTCATTCCAAGTAGATAATAGCATGCTGCCAGATATTATAAAAAAGATAAGCGATTTTGAAGTTGTTAAAATAGAAAGTTATCCGCCAACATTAGAAGAATTATTCATGCGTCATTATGAAAACGTAGAGGTTGATTAAGATGGATATGAATTTGTACAAAAGAACATTTGATTTAATAAAATTAATTGTAAAAAGAAATTGGATAACAATAAGTATTTGGATAATATCTATTATTGCGATAAATGTAATGGTAGTTGGAGCTTTTACTGAATTATATAGTTCACAAGAAGAAATGTTTGCAATGGCTGAGACTATGAAAAATCCTGCTATGACGGTAATGGTTGGTCCTAGCGAAGGGCTTGATAATTATCATGTTGGTGCTCAAATGTCACACCAAATGCTTTTGTTTACTGCGATTGCGGTAAGTATAATGGCTATTTTGATTGTAAACAAAAATACAAGAGCCGATGAAGAAGAAGGATTAATTGAGATGATTAGATCACTTCCTGTTGGAAGACTATCAGTAGGTCTTGCAATAAACAAGGTGATGAGTACCTCTTTTATCTTACTCTTTTTATTAATGACTATTTTCATGTATTTAACAGGTATAGAAAATATTACATTAGAAGGTTCACTAGTGTATGCAGCAACACTAGCAGTTACAGGAATGTTTTTTTCATCTTTGACATTAGTTTTTGCTCAATTAGCGGAAAATAGTCGTAGTACTATTTTTTACTCTTTTGCTTTCTTAATGTTAGCATACCTTATAAGAGCAGTAGGTGATGTTAGTAGTGAAATGCTTTCATTAATATCACCACTTGGCTTAATATTGCGAACATATCCATATGTGATTAATAATTGGTGGCCTATATTAATAATGTTTGTTTGGTCAGTTTTATTATTTGGGCTAGCTTTATATTTAAATTCTATTCGTGATCTAGGTTCCGGTTTTATAGCCTCAAAGCCTGGTCGAAATAGTGCCTCAAAGTTTTTGAAAACGCCACTAGGTTTATATTTGAGACTTCAAAGAACTAGTATAATCGCGTGGTTTATTACAATGTTTTTATTAGGGGTTACATATGGATCTATATTTGGAGATTTGGAACAATTTATTTTAAGTAATGAAATGATCCAACAATTAATTGAAGCAAACTCTAACTTTTCGTTAAGCGAACAATTTATGACAGTGATAATGCTTGTTATGGCAATTATAGGGACAATTCCAGCAGTTATTTTCGCACTGAAAATAAGGAGTGAAGAGAAAAAGAAAAGAATTGAAAATATCCTTTCTAAAAGTGTATCGAAAAACGAATTATTACTTACCAATTTAATAATTTCATTAGTTTTGGGATTTTTAATGTTAATTTTATCAGCATATGGCCTTTACTTTGCATCAAGTCAAGTTATGGATGATCCGATATCACTTTTTACAATGCTTAAATCGATTGTAGTATATTATCCAGCAATGTTAATAATGATAGGACTTGCTATATTTTTAAACGGAATTTATGAAAAAGCAACACCTATAGTTTGGCTATATATAGCATACTCCTTTTTCGTAAGTTACTTAGGAGATTTATTAAATATTTCAGAAATAATTATTAAAACTACTCCTTTTGGAAACATTCCAAACTATCCGGTAGGCGAAATTAAAGTTATCCCACTTTTAGTAATGATTTTAATCGCAATTATTTTAATAGTTATTGGTTTCATTACATATAATAAAAGAGATATAAAAGAACAAACATAACATAATGTTGAAAGCAATATTAACATGTGTTATAATTTAATCAATCAATTAATGCATTGATGAAGAAGTAGTAGTAAAAAAGTTACTTTAAGCGAGTTAGTGGTGGTGCAAACTAATAGTAACCATTTATGAATTCATCTTCTAGCAGACATTAATAATGTCCGGTCACGCGATATAGTGTTTGAGGCAGTTTATACTGCGAATTAAGGTGGTACCACGTAATCACGTCCTTATTGTTAGGATGTGATTTTTTTATACTATAATAAGGAGGAAATATTATGAAAGAAAAGGTAGTAGAAATTAAACAAATGTTTAACGAAGAAATCAAAAGCATTGATAATATTAAAGATTTAAATGAACTTAGAGTAAAATATTTAGGTAAAAAAGGGGAGATTCAAAAACTTAGTCCATTAATTAAAGATTTATCTAATGATGAAAAAAAAGATTTTGGTAAAAGTTTAAATGAAACAAAAAAAGAAGTTTCTAAAAAAATTGAGGATTTACTTGAAAAACTAGAATCAAAAGAGTTAGAAAAAAGGTTGCTAGATGAGAAAATAGATACTTCTTTGCCAAGTACTAAATTGCCATTAGGCTTTGTTCACCCTCTTACTAAAGTAAGAAGAGAGATTGAAGAAATTTTTGTATCTATGGGATATGATGTTGTTGAAGGTCCTGAAGTTGAGTTTGATTTATATAATTTTGAGAAGTTAAATTTACCAAAAAATCATCCTGCAAGAGATGCTCAAGACACTTTTTATGTAAATGATGAAGTCTTATTAAGAACTCAAACATCACCAGTCCAAGTTAGGACAATGGAAAAGAGTGAAGGAGAAATAAGAATTATTTCGCCTGGAAAAACATATAGAAGAGATGATGACGACCCAACCCATTCACATCAATTTATGCAAATTGAAGGGTTAGTAATTGGAAAAAACATTTCTTTAGCTCACTTAAAAGGAACTTTAGAGGAGTTTGCTAAAAAAATATTTGGAAAAGATGTAAAAGTTAGGTTTAGGCCAAGTTACTTTCCTTTTACAGAACCAAGTATTGAAGTTGATATCTCATGTTTTAAGTGTAAGGGAAAAGGTTGTTCTTTTTGTTCAAATACAGGATTTATCGAAATTTTAGGTTCAGGTATGGTCCATCCTAATGTTTTGAAAATGAGTGGATATGACCCTGAGGTTTATAAAGGCTTTGCTTTTGGTTTAGGAATTGAAAGAGTAGCAATGCTTAAATATGGGATATCTGATATTAGAGATTTTTATACTAATGATCTTAGATTTTTAAATCAATTTAACAGAAAGGGAGGACTTGAAGATGAAGCTTAGTAGAAATTTTTTAAACGATTATATAGATTTAAGCGATATAGATGTATATGAATTAGCTGATAAGATGCTTAATGTAGGGAACGAATATGAATCTATTAAGAGATTAGCAAGTTCTAAAAATTTAGTTGTTGGTGAAGTTTTAGAATGTAAAAAACATGAGCAAAGTGACAAATTAAGTATTTGTACTGTTGATGTTAAAGATGAAGTTTTAACAATAATTTGTGGTGCACCCAATGTTAGAAAAGGGTTAAAAGTTGTAGTTGCCAAAGAAGGCGCAGTTCTTCCGGGAGATTTTAAAATTAAAAAGACAAAAATTTTAGGTGTTGAGTCTAACGGTATGATATGCTCACTTCTTGAGTTAGGTATAGATAAGTCACTTTTAAAGCAAAGTGATATTGATGGAATTCACGAATTAGAAGATTCCGCTGCTGCGGGTGAGGATCCAAATGAATATTTGCATTTCGATGATTATATTATTGATTTTGATTTAACAGCAGATCGTGGAGATTTAATGAGCATAATAGGAATGGCTTACGAAGTTTCAGCAATATATGGTAGAAAAGTTAATATGCCAGATATTAGTTTTAATGAAATAAATGATAAAGTATCTGACAAATTTAGTTTAAAAGTAGAAACAAATAAATGTATGGCTTATTTAGCAAAATTAGTTAGTGATGTTGAAATTAAGGACTCACCTCAATTTATAAAATCAAGATTGATTGCAAGTGGAATTAGACCGATTAATAATGTTGTAGATATTAGTAATTATGTAATGCTTGAGACTGGTCAGCCGCTTCATTTTTTCGACGCAGATAAATTAAATAGTAAAATCCTAATTACTATGGGAGACGACTTTAAAAGTATAACTACTTTGGATGATGTAGTTAGAGATGTTGATTCTAATGATGTTTTAGTAACAGATTCTAAAACTCCAATCGCTTTAGCAGGAGTCATGGGAAGTCTTGATACTGAGGTTTCTAATAATACTAAAAATATTTTAATAGAGGCGGCTCAGTTTAATAAAACTAATGTTAGGTTAACTTCTAAAAAAGTTTTAAGAAGCGAAGCATCAAGCAGGTTTGAAAAAGGCATTGATCCAAATATTACTTTATTTGCGCTTAAAAGAGCATGTCACTTACTTGAAAAATATGCTTCAGGTAAAGTTAATAAAGGTATTTTAATTCATGATGAATTAGAAAAAGATGATAAGGTTATTAAAGTAACTTTATCAGATATACAAGAAACTTTAGGCATGAATATCACAAGTAAAGAAGTTGTCGCAGTTTTTGAAAGGTTGAATTTCAAAGTTAAAAATAAAGGACATTTTGAAGTACATGTTCCAAGAAGAAGGCTTGATATAGAAATAAAAGAAGATTTAATTGAAGAAGTTGGTAGAATCCATGGCTATGATAACCTTGAAGGGAAACTTCCTGTATTTGAAGTTAAAAGAGGTAGTTATACTAAAACTGGTAAATTAATTAGAGATGCGCAAGATGTTTTATCTAACTTGGGCTTAGTAGAGGCAGTTAATTATACGCTTGCTAGAGATTTAAATGAGTTTAGCTATTATCATGACAAAATAACTATAGCTAATCCAATGAGTGAAGATAAAAAAGTTTGCCGCCAAAACTTAGTTGCTAGTTTATTTGAAAATTATAAATATAATTTCTCAAGAGGGGTTAAAAACGTAAACATATTTGAAGTTAGTGATGTATATTATAAGAATAACGGTTACGATTCAAAAGTATTAGTGGCGGGTTTAATTAGTGGCACATATTTATCTAATGAAGTGCAACAAATTAGTTTGAAAGCAGATTTTTACTTAACAAAAGGAATTGTCGAGAACTTTCTTAATTCACTTGGTCTTGCTGATAGATATGAGTTTATTGATGAAGAACTTCCAAATAATTATCACCCACATAGATCTACAAGCATATATGTTAATAAAATTCATATTGGATATTTAGGTCAGGTACACCCTTTATTAAGCAAGGAAGAAGTATTTGTTTTTGAAATTGATTTATCAAAATTAATGGAACTTAAAGTTAGGGGAATTAAATGTAGAGATATTTCTAAGTACCCAACTATAAACAAGGATGTAGCTTTCGTAGTTGATAATTCTATTAAAGCATCTAAAATAGAAAAGCATATTAGAAAAGTAGCTAATAAATATTTAAAAAGTTTATCGGTTTTTGATATTTATAATTTTGATGATGGTACTAAATCAGTGGCGTTCAACATGGTTTTTGGAGATAAAAACCAAACTTTATCAGATGAATTTGCAAATGACTTATTAAACAAAATAATAGATGAAGTAGAAAAAAATATTGATGCAAAATTAAGAGACAAATAGATTTATGCTAGAAATAGTGGTATTATAATATAAAGTAGATAGTAGGTTTACTTTGTATTAACAATTGTTACTAGATAGGGGGTGAGTATGTTATGTATACAACTACAGACTATACTTACACATCTGATGGATTAGCCATATTTGGTGGTGCATTTTTATTCATTACATTTATACTACTAATTCTTACTATCGCAGGATTGTGGAAAACATTTCAAAAAGCAGGAAGAGGCGGATGGGAAGTTTTGATTCCTATTTATAATGTAATTGTAATGTTTCAAATTGCGAAACTTGATTTATGGATGATAATTTTGCTATTAATACCATTCGTTAATATTATAGTAAGTATTTTATTTGCGGTTAAATTAGCAGAAGCGTTTGGCAAAGATATAGGATTTGCAATAATTTTATTTTTGTTCCCATTTATAGGGTATATGTTACTTGGGTTTGGCGATGCCGAGTACATTGCTTAACCATTTAACCTTAAAACAACAAAGATTTCTTTGTTGTTTTTTTCTTTCTTTTTATGTGTGTTTATGTTATATTTAATATAATAATACATAGTGGAGGAATAGGATGAAAAAAGGATTTACTTTAATAGAAGTGCTAGCTGTAATAATAGTTATTGCAATAATTTCAACTGTGTCGGTACTGTCTATAAATTATAGTATAGAAAGAACAAAAGAAAGATTATATTATGAACAAATAGAAAGATTAGAGAGTAGCTTAAGAGGTTGGTCAATTGAAAATATTAACTCTTTACCTGTTGATCAAGAGGGAATATTCTTTTTTGATATAGACCGTTTTAAAGCAGAGGGAATTATAAATACCGATGAAATAATCGATCCTAGAACTAATGAAGAGTTAAAAGGTTGTATTGTAGTTACTTATAACGAAGATTATAGTCAATACAATTTTGATTATACTGAAGATGATTGTGATACTGCATCTGAATCATACATGCCAATAATTTCTATATCGGGTGGCACAAATCAAACTGTAGAAGTAAATGAGAGATATGTTCTTCCTGAGGTTAGTGCAACAGACTATTTGGGAAATCCTCTAAATGTCATAGGTCCATTAATAAAAAATGATGAAGGTGAAATAGTAAGAAGCATTGAAACTAATGTTTTAAGTGAAAAGTCAAATCCGTATGATTATGAAATTTTATATAGAGTGGTTGATGAAAATTTAAAGTTAGAAACAGAAGAAATAGTATATTTAAAAGTTGATGATACAACGAGTCCAACAATAGAAATACTTGAAAGCACAAGGCCATCAAGCATTGTACACGAAGCGGGACATGCTTTTTCGATTCCAGATATGAATTTAAATGACAATAGTTGTGATGAAGAAGACCCATCTATTAATAGATGTGATGTTGAACTGTTTGATCTAGATCAAGTTGTCGTAACTACTAATTTGGATTTGCACATGGTTGGGCAATATAGCCTAACATATACTGTAAGTGATTGGTATGGCAATGAAAGGAGTCTTTCATTAAATGTAGAAATTGAAGATACAACACCACCAACTGTACCAACTTTTGAACTTAGGTTAAACAATAGTAGTGGTTCAATGTATGATAGCAGTTGGACGAATGAAAATGTTTGGCTAGGAAATGTTGAAGCAAATGATATTGGAGTAGGTGTTGATAGGTATGAATATACTTTAAACTGTGATGCTACTAATCCAACATGGCAAGAATATACTAATCCAATTACATTTAATACTACAAGAGAAGATGAACTATGCTTAAGAGCCATTGACTATGAAGGAAATGTGTCTGAAGCAAGTTCTATGAGATCATTATTGATAGACAAAGATATTCCAACAGCCCCATCAATAAGTGGTGCAAGTACTTCATGGACAAACGGAAGTAGAACAATATCAATAAGTGGTGGAAACCCAGGTCCATCGGGAGTAGATAGATATCAATACCGAACAAGACTGTCTGGCGATTCTTGGGGATCATGGACAAATTATTCATCTTCTATTACATATGATTCAGAAATGGATAGAGAAATACAAGCAAGAATCATAGATAACGCTGGTAATACAGGTTCGGCTACATCAACTAGATATATTAGAATAGACAGAACAAACCCTTCTGTATCGTGTTCGCCTACAAGTACTTCATGGGGCAATAGTAATGTTTCTGTATCTGTTAGTGTCTCAGATTCTTTATCGGGCTTATCAAGTGTTAGAAGTAGAACATCTTCTAATAATGGTTCTAGTTGGGGATCATGGACAAATAGAGCGGGAAGCTTTACACAAACATTTTCATCTAATGGAACTCATAGAGTAAACATTGAAGCAATTGATAATGCAAATAATCCTAGAGTAGTTGATTGTGGTCCATACCGAGTAGATCAAACAGCTCCAACCGCAAGTTTCTCGCCCAATAGTCAAACATCATGGAATAATAATAATGTAAGTGTGTCGATATCAGCCAGTGATAGTGGTGGTTCAGGATATAGAAGAATGAGAACTAGAGTTTCATCAAATAATGGTTCTAGTTATGGATCATGGTCAAGTTATACAACATCATCTTCTACTAGCAGAACTTTATCCGGTTCTGGAGAACATAGAATTCAAGTTCAAGTAGAAGACCATGCAGGTAATGTATCAACATTAACTAGTGGGGTATATAGAATAGACCAAACTAATCCAACTGCTCCGTCAATAAGTGGAGGAAGTACAACTTGGACAAATGGAAATAGAACAATATCAATAAGTGGTGGAAACGCAGGTCCGTCAGGTAGAGATAGATATCAATATCGAACAAGACCTTCAGGTGGTTCTTGGGGATCATGGACAAATTATTCATCATCTATTACATATTCATCTACAACAAATATAGAAATACAAGCAAGAGTTGTAGATAATGCTGGAAACACTGGTTCAGCATCATCAACAGCACATGTAAGAATAGATAAAACTAATCCTAATGTTAGTTTCTCACCAACGAGTTCTTCGTGGGGTAACAGTAATGTTGTTGTTACCGTTACTGGAAGTGATAGTGGAGGCTCAGGATATAGAAGAATGCGAATAAGAACATCATCTAATGATGGTTCTAGTTATGGATCTTGGTCAAGCTATTCAACCTCAACTTCAGTTAATCGAACATTAAGTAGTACTGGTATAAATAGAATACAAGTAGAGGTCGAAGATAATGCTGGAAACACTAGAACAGTAACAAGTGGAAGATATAGAATAGATAAAACTTCACCAACTGTGAGTTTTTCACCAAGTAGCCAGACTTCATGGGGAAATAGTGCAGTTACCGTCACTGTTACTGGAAGTGATAGTGGAGGTTCAGGATATAGAAGAATGCGAATAAGAACATCAACAAATGATGGTTCTAGTTATGGATCATGGTCAAGTTATTCAACATCAACGTCAGTTAATCGAAACTTATCTGGTTCAGGTACTTATAGGGTACAAGTTCAAGTAGAAGATAATGCTGGAAATACTAATACAGTAACAAGCGGAAGATTTAGAATTGACAGAGTAACACCAACTATAACTTATTCACCAAATTCAAATAGTACGTGGAGTACTAGTCATAGCACAGTATTGTCAGGTAGTCCTGGAATAAGTGGAACTAATACTTTTAGATATATTTGGGCATCATCATCATCGCCATCTTCTTCATCAATTATATACAATCATACAAGCGGTACAACAAGAACATATAATTCGGCGATTCAAGGTACTAGATATTTATGGGCTAGACTTTGTGATGGTGCTGGAAATTGTAGGATGACTTCATCAGGAGGGTTTAGAATAGATAATACTATTCCAACTATTAATTCAGTTACTTGTAGTTATCATTCTGTTAGTCAACAATTTAGAGTTAATTTTAGTGCCTCTAGCTCGAGTGGTATTGCACGTTATTCAGCAAGATTTGATGGTGTGACTAGATCTTCAACAACCTCATCACTTTTAACCTGGAGTATCCCGTCACATAGTGCACCAGCTGGAACTGTAACAATTCAAAATATTCAAATAAGAAATAATACCGGAAGAGAAACAAATACAAGTAGAACTTGTTCAATTACACACTTTAGTAATTAAATAAAAAAAGTATTGATTTATAAATCAATACTTTTTATTATGTCTTTTAAAAAATTGTCATTTAATACAAGCAAAGGACCTATTATGTGAGTTCCATAAAAATTTTTATACTTAAACCCGTCATTATAGTCTTTTATTGTAAATAGTGGTTTATGGTTTTTAGTTACGATACTGCCACTGTTTATAAAACCCTTAATACCATTATTTATTTGTTTAACTATTCTATCTTGGACTTCTTTAGAAGAGTAGTTAAATATACTAAGTCCTTTAAATCTTTTTCCATTAGTGTTTTCGATAAATTTTCCAAAAAGTTCATAAGAATTTCCTGTTGCAATTAACACTTTGTTGTTATCGATATATTCTTTGACATCCTCTTTATATTCAGTTAAGTGTTTTAATGCAATTTTTTGATTATTCTCTGTCCCACATCCTATATATACTAAGTTGTAATCGTCAAAATTAATTTTATCACCGATGCTTTTGTAGTCAACTTTATAATCTAATTTTTTGTTTTTCAAATGATTTGTTATTGCAAGAATATTACCACTTTCCCCATAAAGGTTCATTAAATCATAGTACAGATGTAATACTTTAATCATCGAGATCACCTAATTTCTTTTCTGTTTCATATAAATATTCTGAAAAGTTTTTAAATATTTTTTTATTACTGTATGTAGAATCTACTATATTATAAAAGTTTACTTTAGGATTTTTAACAATGTATTTTAAAAGTTCTTGAGTATCTTTTAATTTTATAATCATTTTTTTGTCAAAACCTGCTAATATAAATCTTTGTTCTATTTCATCACTATTTGGACCAAAGCAGATTAATTTTTTTATGTCATGGTTTTTAAGAATTTCAAAATCAATATCGTAAATCCATGATATGTCTTTATAATCATATCTTCTGCTTATAACAGACCAACCAATTACTACATTTTTTTTATCTTTAATTCTATCTACAAAAGTAAGAGCATAATTAAAAGTAGATGAGTTCTCATTTTTAGTAAAAAGGTTATATATATTTATGTTCTTATATTTTATAATAAAATCATTTTTATAATTTTTACAATGTGAATTCATTTCATTAGTTATTTTAGTTAAGTCTATTCCTAAAAGGCCACATACGCTAAAAGCGCCTAAAGCTGTATAAGCACTGTGAAGGATACCATCTTTAATGCACGTTTTGTACTTATTATTTATAGTTATTTCTCTGCTTTCAAAATCTATTGAATTAATTTGATAGTGAGGTTTTTCTCTTTTGAAAGAACAGTTTTCACAATTAAATTTACCATATGATTCAACATGATAATATTCATAGTTTAATTTATTGTTACATTTTGGACAATACTCCATGTTTAGGTTTTTGTTAATTTTTTTTGGATATGAATACTTAGTTTTTTCGATTCCAAATAAAGTCACCTTATCTCGATTAGTAATAAATGTGTTGGAATAAGGATCGTCACAGTTAAGTATTAAATGTGTATTAACATGAAGACCTTTTTTTATTTCATTTGCTACATTATCAAAATGCACGTTTCTTGGCGACTGATCTCTTGTTATGTTAGTTATTAGTAAATAGTCAGGTTTAATTACTTTGGCTATTTCTTTAACATATCTTTCATCGATTTCTAAGACTAAAAAGTCAGAATTTATAACGCCTTTAAAGTCAGTGTCTTTTAATAAAGTAGTTAAAATACCGTTAGTAAGGTTGCTTGCGCCATCATTAAAAGTTACTGAATAATTAGAACCTCTTAATATTTTAGCAATTAAAGAGGAGGTGCTACCTTTTCCAGAGGAACCTGTAATTATTATTACTTTTCCTTTTATTTTGATTTTATTCATAATATATTTATCCATAATTAAAGCGATTTTACCAGGAAAAGCAGTGCCTCGGCCCAGTTTGTCTAAAAAGAAAATTGCTGCTTTAGAAATTATTATTGTTGTTGTCTTTCTCATATTATCACCTACTTAAAATTATAGCACGAAATATTTTTTTATTAAATAAAAATGACAAAAAATAAAAATGTTTAAAATCGTTGTAAAGTTTAGATAAAAATAGTAAAATGTCTATGTAGGGGGTGATTTTATGCTTGTTCAAGAAACTATAAATATTTTACATAATATTTGGCCGATGCTTGTAATTATAGTTTCAATATTAACAAGTTTTAGAGTTGCCGATGTTATTATTAATAAAAAGGAATTTGTTTTTTATAAAGATGTTTTATTATTAGGGTTTATAATTTATATTATGGCATTATTTTATGCAGTAACTTATCAAGACGTCGACTGGACAACTTCAAATTTTGTTCCATTTAGAGAAATTATGCGATTTGGGATTAATGATGAGAGATTTATAAGAGACATTGTAGGAAATACTGTTATGTTTATTCCTTATGGATTTTTTGTTTCATATTTTTTGAAGTTAAATAAAGTTAAAATAGTATTAATTTTAAGTTTTGCTACATCTCTTACTATTGAGTTAACACAAAGTATAATTGGTAGAGTATTTGATGTTGATGATTTAATTTTGAATGTGCTTGGAGGTTTTCTTGGTTATTTATTATATAGAGTAATTCATAGAATAAAAGAAAATTTACCTAAACCACTTCAAAATGATTGGTTTATTAACATTATTACATTTATTGCCATTTTAATTTTAATAATATATTTTTTAAGTCATTTGGTGGTGATCTAATGAATGAATTTAATGTTTTTAATGAAACAAATGAAGATATAAGTTTTAAAAATGATTTAATAGGGCTAGTTAACTATAGTTTAGAAGTTTTAGAAGTTGATAATGCAATATTTGATATAATACTTGTGGATGATGAGGAAATTAAAAAAATTAATAAACAGTATAGAAATAAAGATACATCAACTGATGTTATATCGTTTGCGCTTGAAGATGAAAAAACTATAAATATTCCTAGTATTAGAATGCTAGGTGATGTATATGTGTCTTTTGATACTGCCAAGAGTCAGGCAAAAGAATATAATCATAGCTTAAAAAGGGAACTGTCCTTTTTAATAGTTCATGGCTTACTTCATTTATTAGGGTATAGTCATGATAAAATAGAAAATGAAAAAAAAATGTTTGAATTACAAGAAAGGATTTTAGAAGGTTATGGAATTAAAAGATAGGGAAAACAAAAAAATGGGGTTATGTAGATTTAAAAATAGCTTTAAGTACTCATTTGAGGGTTTAAAATATGCGTATAAATATGAACAGAGTATGACTATTCATTTTTTTATGACAGCGTTAGTTTTAATTGCAGGAGCTTTTTTTAGAGTTAGTGTAGCGGAATGGGCAGTTTTGTTAATTATGATAAGTATTATACTTGCTACAGAGTTGATTAACACTGCACTTGAGGCGGTAGTAGACCTTGTGTCACCAGAGTTTCATCCACTAGCAAAAGTGGCTAAAGATTGTGCATCTGCGGCGGTTTTTGTTTACTCACTAGCAGCTGCTATTATCGGCTTTGTTGTTTTTATTCCGCATATTATTAATTATTTATTTTAAAAAAGGGGGCTAAATAATGAGAGAAGAATTGAAAAAATTACTTGCTAAAAGTTATTCACCGTATTCAAAATATCCAGTAGCAGCTATTGTTGTTACTAATGACGAATATATGTTTAAAGGTGTAAATGTAGAAAATGCTTCATATGGTGCAACTATTTGTGCTGAGCGTAATGCCATAAATTCAGCGATTACTAAAGGTTACCGAAAAGGTGATTTTAAAGCCCTTTATGTAATGGTTGATGGTGATGATGTAGCATTCCCATGTTTTATATGTAGGCAAACACTTGCTGAGTTTTTTACAGGAGATGAATTATTAGTGATTTCAAATGACACTAGAAGTAAAACATATAAAATTAGCGAGATACTTACTCATCCATTTAGCAGCGAGGATTTAAAATGAAGTCAGGGTTTATAGCAGTAGTTGGCAGGCCTAATGTAGGGAAGTCAACTTTAATAAATAGTATTGTTGGTAAAAAGGTGGTTATAACATCAAGTAAACCAGGCACTACTAGAAATATAATTCAAGGAATTTATAATGATTCCGAGTCTCAAATGGTTTTTGTTGATACTCCAGGTATTCATAAACCTAAACATAAATTGGGAGATTATTTAAATAAGCAAGCATATTACAGTATTAAAGATGTAGATGTAGTTTTATTTTTAGTAGATGCTAGTGAGGAATTAGGAAAAGGAGATCAATTTGTATTAGAGAAGTTAAAAGAAATTGATAAGCCTGTTTTTTTGATTTTAAATAAGGTTGATAAAATTAGGCACGAGGAAATATTAAATAAAATAATTGAATACAAAGACTTATATGACTTTAGTGAAATTGTACCAATTTCGGCTTCTAAAAAAGATAATACAGATGCTTTAATTAAAACATTGAAAAATTATATTAGTGATCCTCATAAATATTATGAGGAAAACGATATAACAAATAAGCCAATAAGTTTTTTAATTTCTGAAATAGTTAGAGAAAAAGTGTTTTATAAAACTGGTGAAGAAGTCCCACACTCTGTTACATGCATTACAGAAAATATTGAGAAACAAAAAAATTCATATGTCATAAGTGTTAATATCGTGGTTGACAGGGAATCTTTGAAAAAAATAATAATTGGTAACAAAGGAAGTAAAATAAAAGAAATAGGAACACTTGCTAGAGAAGAGTTAGAAGTTTTGTTAAATAGTAAAGTTCATTTAGATCTTCAGGTGAAAACTATAAAAAAGTGGCGCGATAAAGAAAAACACTTGCAAGATTTGGGATTTAGAGAGTTCGATTAAAATGATTAGAAAAATTGAAGGAATTGTTGTAAGAGAACAAAAATACAGTGAAACTTCCAAAATAATCGATATAATTACCGAAGAAGGAATTGTTGGGATAATGGCTAAGGGTTCTAGGACCATGAAAAGTGAGTTGAGAAGTGTTACTAATAAACTTGTATATGGTGATTTTAATATTTATTATAAAAAAGATAAACTATCAACGTTAATCAGTGTCGATGTATCAAATAACTTTAAAAACATAAAAAAAGATATTACTAAAATATCATATGCAAGTTTTTTATTAGATTTATCTTCACAAGTTATGAAACAAAGTGATGATAAATTAGTTTATCAGTTACTTGTTCAAAGTTTAATTAAAATAGATGAGGGATACGATCCGGCTGTAATTTCAAACATTTTAGAGCTTAAATATTTGGATTTATTAGGTGTAATGCCGACTCTTGATTCTTGCTCTATTTGTGGTTCTACTTCAGGCATTGAAACTTTATCAAATAGTGCAGGTGGTTATGTTTGTGATTCTTGTGTTACTGATGAAGCGCCTGTGTCTAATAAGACAATTAAATTAATTAGAATGTTTTATTATGTTGATATTTCAAAAATAACTAAATTAGATGTAAGTGAAAAATCAAAAGTTGAAATAAATGAGTTTTTAGATGAATATTATGATAGATATACAGGTCTATATTTGAGAAGTAAATCTTTTTTAAAAAATTTGAGCAAACTAAATTAAGAGGTGTTACATGAATTTCAAAGAATTTGAAAACATTATAAAAGAGGCGATAATTGAAAATAATTTTGATCGTGTATCTGAGGCGGTTAGTTTTATTTCTGAAAGCATTTTACAAGATATTGATGTTGCAGATAGCATTTATGGAAATAAAGTTTTGGATTTGGAACAAGTAGAAGAAAAAATTCATTACTTTTTTGCAATGACAAGCATGTTTCCAATCAAAAGTGTTAAAATAAATATAAAAGATGAGGGCTTTGAACTGTGTGCAATGAATAATAGTAATACGTTTTATTTCATCGCAAACAAAGATAGTTTAAAGTATGGCTCATTGATGCCATTATCTAGTGATGGTTCATATGTAAGAGAACACATTTATTTAAGTGATATTGGTTGGGTTTGTAAAAACAAGGACAAAGGGTTGTCCAAATAGTTGACAAACAATTAAATTAAAAATATAATGAATATATAATTTATATTTTAAAGCGTTGATGAAGAGGTATTAATGTTATTAATCTTTAAGTGAACTGGTGATAGTGTGAAACTAGTAGATTAAATTTAATATGGAACTTTGGAGTGATTATTACAAAAGAGATTCTTCTAGAGTAAGTAAAGTGGAACCGCGGGCAACCGTCTTTACATATTTCTAGGAGTTTTTTTATTAAATTTGAAAGAGGTGTATTTATGGAAATGGAAAAAATAATTAATTTATCAAAACAATATGGTTTTATATTTCAAGGAAGTGAAATATATGGTGGACTAGCTAACACATGGGATTATGGTCCTTTAGGTGTTGAACTTAAAAATAATATTAAAAAAGCGTGGTGGCAAAGGTTTGTCCGTGAAAATAAATATAATGTAGGTATGGATGCTTCTATTTTGATGAATTCGACTGTATGGAAAGCAAGTGGACATATCGATGGCTTTAGTGATCCATTAATAGATTGTAAAAAGTGTAAAACAAGACATCGTGCTGATAAAATTGTTGAAGACTTCTTAAAAGGTGAAATTGATGAAGCACTTTTTGATGATGAAAAGTTATTAAACTTTATTTATGAAAACAAAGTTACTTGTCCTAAATGTGGTTCGCTTGATTACACTAACATTAGAAAATTTAATTTAATGTTTAAAACTAGTCAAGGTGTAACGGAAGATTCTGCTAATGAAATATATTTAAGGCCGGAGACTGCTCAAGGAATTTTTACAAATTTTGTTAATGTTCAAAGAACAATGAGATTAAAGCTTCCTTTTGGTATCGCGCAAATTGGTAAAGCGTTTAGAAATGAAATAACTCCTGGTAATTTCACTTTTAGGACTAGAGAGTTTGAACAAATGGAATTAGAATTTTTTTGCAAACCTGGAACCGAGATTGAGTGGTTTGAATATTATAAAAATTATTCTATGAAATTTTTAAAAGATTTAAATATAAAAGAAGAAAATTTAAAATTTAGAGACCATCAAGAAGATGAATTATCGCATTATTCAAATGCAACTGTAGATATTGAATATAAATTTCCTTTTGGTTTTGGAGAACTTTGGGGTATTGCATCAAGAACTGATTATGATTTGTCCAAACATATTGAGCATTCAAAAAAAGATTTAACATATTTTGATCCAGAAACTAATGAAAGATATATTCCATATGTTATTGAACCTTCTCTTGGTGCTGATAGATTAGTTCTTGCAGTAATGTGTGATGCATATAAAGAAGAGGTTTTGGAAAATGGTGAAACAAGAGAGGTTATGGCATTTCATCCAGCATTGGCACCTTATAAAGCAGCAATATTACCACTTGTTAAAAAGCATCATTCAGAAAAAGCGAGCGAAGTTTATGCATCTCTTTCAAAAAGATTTATGGTAACTTATGATGAGTCTGGAAATATCGGAAAAAGATATAGAAGGTCTGATATAATAGGGACTCCTTTTGCGATTACTATAGATGATGAAACAATAAACAATAATACTGTTACAGTTAGATTTAGAGATAGTATGAAACAAGAAACTATTAAGTTAGAAAATTTAGAAGATTATATTAGAAAAAATATAGCTTTATAAAAAGATTAAAGTATTGATTTATAAATCAATACTTTTTTCAATGGACTATGTACTATTATTTTGATAAAATAAATTAAGAGGTGATTTGTATGATTTATTCATCGAAAGATAATGAAAAAATAAAAGAAATTAAGAGGTTACACAAGCCAAAGTATAGAAACATTCATGGAAAGTTCATTGTGGAAACTGAGCATTTAGTTGAAGAAGCTAGTAAAGCTGGCCTTATAGATTATTTAGTTATTGAAGAAGGGTCATATATTAACGTTGATAAACCCAAATTAATTGTGACTAAAGAAGTTATGAAGTATTTGAGTAAATTAGAGTCTCCATCAAAATTTTTAGCTGTTTGCAATAAGAAAAAACCTAAGGAAGATTTGGGAACTAAAGTTTTAATTGCCGATGCGATTCAAGATCCTGGAAACTTAGGAACTATTATTAGAAGTGCATTGGCTCTTAATTATGATTCTGTAGTTATTTCTGAAGATAGTGTTGATGTTTATAATGAAAAAGTAATTCGTGCGACACAAGGTGCTTTCTTTCATATCAATATAGTAGATATGGTTATTACAGAAGAAATATGTGAGATGAAAGAAGACGGATATAAATTACTTGGAACAAAAGTAGATTCAGGAACCGATGTTAAGTTTGTAGATAAACCAGACAAGTTTGCAATAATTGTTGGTAATGAAGGCCGTGGTGTTAAAAAAGAATTGTTAGATATATGTGATAAACATATTTTTATACCAACAGACCCAGATTCTGAAAGCCTTAATGTAGGTGTGGCTGCAAGCATACTTATGTATGAGTTAAATGGGTAGTAATATGGGATATGTATATGTTGGAAAGTTAGTTAATACTCACGGTATTAGAGGTGAAGTTAGAGTTTTATCTAACTTTGAGTTAAAAGATAAAATGTTTAAGCCGAAAACAAAAATTTACATTGGTGATGAAAAAAAAGAATTTACTATAAGAAGTTATCGTCCACATAAAAAGTTCGATATGTTTACTTTTGAAGGAATTGATAACATAAATGATATTTTAATGTATAAAGGAAAAAAGGTATACTTCAATAAAGAAGAAATTTTTGGAGATGAAGTTTTAAGAGAAGACTTAGTAAATATGGACGTTTATTTCGAAAACAAACAAATAGGTGTTGTTAAAGATATTTTACTTAGTCAAGCACATGATATATTAGAAATTGAAGCTAAAAAAACGTTTTTGGTACCTTATGTTGATGAATACATTTTGAAAGTTGATGTTAAAAACAATGAAATTCATTTGCAATCAGTAGAGGTGTTTTTAAATGAAGATTGATATTTTAACAATTTTCCCTGAAATGTTTGAAGGGTTTTTAAATACATCGATTATTAAAAGGGCAATAGAAAATAAAAAGATAGAAGTTAATTTAGTTGACTTTAGAGAATTTTCTAAAGACAAGCATAAAAAGGTTGATGATTATCAGTTCGGCGGTGGTGGCGGTATGGTTTTGATGCCAGAGCCAATTTATTTAGCAGTCGAATCACTTATTTCAAAAGATTCAAAAGTTATTTTAATGACACCGCAAGGAAAAACTTATAATCAAAAAAAAGCTGTTGAATTAAAAGAAGAAAAGCATTTAATAATAATATGTGGTCATTACGAAGGCTTTGATGAAAGAATTTTGGATATTGTAGATATAGAAATTAGTATTGGGGACTATATATTAACTGGTGGTGAAGTTGCTTCGATGGTTATAGTAGATAGTGTCGCAAGGTTAATTCCAGGTGTTATAAGTGAGGAGTCAATTAAGAGTGAAACTTTTAATGATAATTTACTTGATTACCCAGTTTATACAAAACCTAAAAATTTTAGAGGAAAAGTCGTTCCAGAAGTTTTGTATTCTGGACATCACGAAAATGTTAAAAAGTGGCGTGATGAACAAAGGGTTTTGAAAACTAAAGAAAAAAGACCAGACTTGTTAGAAAAGAGTTGATTTTTTGAAAAGAAGTAGTTATTCATTAATTAAAAAAGTTCCTCTTCAAATTGCGATTTCAGGAACTTTAAAAAAAGGTATCGGTTATAGTTTTTTCCCAAAGAAGAGGGCGAAAAAGCAATCTAGTATTTCCAAGGTAACTATTTATAGCAAAGATCTTGCAAGTAATATTATAATTAAGAAAACATATTTGAAATTAAAGGAAATAAATGAAGAAGCAGATGAAACAGAAGGTGGCCAAGCAAAAGACATTTTTAATAATGCTTATATTTTGAAAAAAGAACTCTTAGAAAAGCATGGAAAAATCCTTACTAAAGATAGTTTTGATTCAATTCTAGCTCAAATAGATGAACTTATAAAAAAGATTGAAAAAACAAATACTTTTAAAACAAAATGATATTGCACAAACTAGTTAAATGTGCTAAAATTAATATCGTCTACTTGATCCGCTGAAAATATGTTCAAGATCAAAGTTTAAAGAAAAGGAGAGTGACATTGTGGATTTGATAAGTAAAATTACTAAAGATCAAATTAGAACAGACTTACCTGAATTTAGAGTAGGAGATACTATTAGAGTAGATCTTAAAGTTAAGGAAGGTACTAGAGAAAGAATCCAGGCATTTGAAGGGCTAGTAATGGCGATTCAAAGTGGTGGTGTAAGTCAAACTTTTACAGTTAGAAAAGTTTCAGGAGGAGTTGGTGTAGAAAGAACTATTCCAATGAATTCACCAAAAATTGACTCAATTACTGTTTTAAGAAAAGGTAAAGTAAGAAGAGCTAAATTAAATTATATTAGAGATTTAGTTAAACAGCCGAAAATAAAAGAAAGACAAGAAAAATAAGACTAAATTTAGTCTTATTTTTTATATAGGTGATGTATATGAAAATTTTAAAAACTGTATATCCATATGTAATAGTTTTTATAGTGGTAGTACTAATTAGAACTTTAATAGTTACACCTGTTAGAGTAAATGGCATATCAATGGAGCCGACATTAAATGATGGTGAAGTATTATTATTGAATAAAAGATACAGAAATTTAAATAGATTTGATATTGTTGTTGTCGACACTGATGGCCAAAAACTTGTAAAAAGAATTATCGGACTACCGGGTGAACACATCGAATATGAAAATGATAGTTTATATGTCAATTCTGACTCAGTCGATGATATTTTTAATTTCGGGGCTACTGGTAATTATTCAATTGATTTACTAGGCCATGAAACAATACCGGACAATTATTATTTTGTATTAGGTGATAATAGAGATAATTCTCTTGACAGTAGGACGATAGGCCTTGTAAATGATAGTGAAATTATAGGTAGAACTAGTTTTAGAATATATCCGTTAAATGGGTTTGGAAAATTAAAGTGACAAACAGTGTATAAATTTTTTCTCACCCTTGAAACCTCTTTTTATATTTGTTAGCATTGTATTATAGAAGGGGGTATTAGAATAATGAAAAACCAAAAAGGTTTCACATTAATCGAATTACTAGCAGTAATAGTAATACTAGCAGTAATCGCATTAATTGCAACACCAGTTGTAATGAATTCAATCGAGGAGGCAAGAAGAGGTTCTGCGAGAAACACAGCTTATGGAGTTGTTAAATCAGTTGAACATGATATTGCTATAAGAGTATTAGAAGAGCCGGATTTTCAGATCCATGGCGAAGAAAATGCCGACATTTACAATTATGAAGGTATTGAAGAATTTGATGATAGTTTTGATATTCAAGGAACTATTCCATCAATTTTAAGATTAGAATTCACTAACAACGAAATTAGTGGTGGCGGAATGTGTATTGATGAATATTCTGCAGCACTTCAATCAGGTGGAGATTTTAGAGTAGATCACGAAGATGACGATGATTATTGTGAAACTCCATAATCTTATAAGTGTAAAATTCTAAGTCAAATTGATTGTTTTGTGTAAATGAGTACAAAACATATTGATTTTATATCACATAGTATGATATATTATATAATAGAAAGGGGTAAGAAAAGAATGAAAAATAATAAAGGTTTTACATTAATCGAATTATTAGCTGTAATCGTAATTTTAGCTGTAATCGCATTAATTGCAACTCCGGTTGTAATGAACTCGATTGAGGAGGCTAGAAAAGGTTCTGCAAGAAATGCTGCTTATGGTACAGTTAAAGCTATTGAGCATGACGTTGCTTTAAAAATTCTGGCTCAAGAAGAAATACCAGCAGTTTACGATGAAAACAGCAACATTGACATTCAAGGTACAGCACCTGATAAAATGAATGTTCCTATCACTGATGGTGAAATTGATGCGGATGCAGAATTTTGTGTTAATGGTTTCGGATTCCAGCGTGAGAGCAGCGGAAGAATGAACGATCATCAAGAAGCATGCGAAGATTAGTAATGTTATCTAGAAAAGCAAACTTAATTTAAGTTTGTTTTTTTCTTGCTTTTTTTGTGATATACTTTTACTAGGTGATAATATGAAAAAGGGGTTTACGCTAGTTGAGTTGCTTGGAGTAATAATAATTATTGGGATTATTGCATTAATTACTACTACTATTTCTAATAGAATAGTTAGTGATAGTAGAGTAAGTATTTATGAAAATCATGAAAAGACGATGGAGCGTGCTGCAAGAAATTATGCTTTGACAGAAGATATAGTTTTACCTGATGAAGAGACTGATGTTGTTACTATCGATTTAGAAATTCTTATAGATTATGGTTACATTAGTGAAATAAAAGATAGTAGAAATGATAACATGCCATGTACTGGTCATGTAGATGTTTTATATGAAGAGGGTATTATTAAATATGAACCATTTTTAAATTGCGGGGCTAGTTATCAAACACCATAGTTTTAAAATAAGTCGATAGCTTTTTGTTATTGGCTTTTTTTATGTTATAATTATTGAGATTGGAAGTGATATTATGGCTGAAATAAATTGGTATCCAGGACATATGGCTAAAACTAAGCGTTTAATTTTAGAAAAACTAAGTTTAATAGATGTGATTTTTGAAGTTGTTGATGCTAGAATGCCTTATTCATCTAAAATAAAAGATTTAGATAAATATACTAGAAATAAACCTAAATTAATGATAATGACTAAATATGATTTATGTGATAAAAGCATAACTGATAAATGGGTTGAGTATTATAGGCAAAAAGGTTATGTTGTTTTACCTATGGACATATCAAAAAAGGTTAATAAAAATGTAATTTTAGAAAAAACAAATAATTTAATGAGTGAGGCTAACTTAAAGAGGGAAAAAAAGGGTTTAAAACCAAAGAAAACTAGAGTATTAATAGTTGGAATCCCAAATGTTGGTAAGTCTACTTTGATTAATAGACTTGTTTCAAAAAACGTTACTAAAACAGGTAATAAACCTGGAGTTACTAAAGGGTTAGAGTGGATAAGAATTAATAATGATTATGAATTATTAGATTCGCCTGGTATTTTATGGCCTAAGATTGAGACCGAAGAAGAGGCCTTAAACTTAGCTAGTTTAACAGCAATTAAAGAAGAGGTTTTACCAATATCTGATGTTGCAATATATATATTAAATACTTTGGCAAAATATTATCCAAACCGTTTGCAAGAAAGATATAGCATCGATGCTAGTAGTGATGTTATTGAAATGCTTGATAAAATAGGTGAAAAAAGAGGTTGTTTAGTAAAAGGCGGAGTCGTAGACTATGAAAAGGTTTATAACATTTTAATAAATGACTTAAAAAGTGGTAATATCAAAAACATTACTTTTGATAGGCTCGCCAATGAGTAGTAATATAAATGTTTTAACTTTAGCATACTTAGGTGACTCCATTTATGAACTTTATGTTAGGGAAAAGTTAATAAAAGATGGGATTGTTAAAGTTAATTTATTATCAAAAGAAGCTATTAACTATGTTAGTGCCAAGGCTCAAGCAAAGTTTCTTCTTTTATTAATTAATAATGATATATTGAGTGAAGATGAAATAAGCGTAGTTAAAAGAGCGAGAAATCATAAAGGCAAAAGTAATCCAAAAAATACCGATGTTTTAACATATAAGCATGCGACTGGATTAGAAGCTTTGATCGGATATTTATATTTAGAAAACAAGAAAGAAAGAATTGATGAATTAATGAATCATATTTTAGGAGGTAATTTATGTTAGTTTGTGGGAAAAATGTATTTAAGGAAATAGTTAAAAATCCAGATAAAATTAATAAAGTATATCTTTTAAAAGAGTTTAATGATAAAAAAATAATTTCTGATATTAAAAATTTTAAACTTGAAGTATATTTTTTAAGTAAAAAAGAATTTGAAGAATTTGATATGAAAAATAATCAAGGTATAATTATTGATATTAAAGATTATGATTATAAAAATATGAGTGTTATTAAAGAAGGAGAACTAGTAGTAATACTAGACCATATTGAGGATCCTCATAATTTTGGTGCAATAATCAGAACATGTGAAGCAGCCGGTATAAAAAATATAATTATTCCTAAAAATAGAAGTGTTAGAATAACTAGTACTGTCATGAAGACAAGCGCTGGTGCTTTAGATAGGGTAAATATAATATTAGTAACTAACATTGTTAGTGCTATGAACGAACTAAAGGACAAAGGATACTGGATTGTTGCAACTGACTTAGATGGGAAATCTCACGATGAAATAGATTACAAAGGTAATATTGCTATTGTTATTGGGAGCGAAGGTAGTGGTATAAGCAGGCTTGTTAAAAAAGAGTCTGATTTTATAGCAACCATCAAACTAGAAGGACAAATTAATAGTTTGAATGCGTCTGTTGCAGCCGGCATTATTTTGTTTGAAGCTATTAAGCAAAGAAGGTAGGTGATTATATGGATTACAAAGACTTAAATGATAAGGAAATATTGTCATATATTTATGAAAACGATGAAGTTTCTAAAGAAATAATTTTTGAAAAATATGATCCATTAATTAAAACACTTGCAAACAAAATGTCTATAACATGTAAAAATGTTGGTGTGGACATCAATGATTTAATTCAAGAAGGAATGATTGGGCTTAATCAGGCGATAAACACATATAAAGACAACAAGGACACTTCTTTTTATACTTATGCTAAAACGTGCATTGAAAGAAGAATGATATCTTTAATAGTTAGTACTAAAAGATTAAAACATAAACACTTAAATGAAGCTATTGCAATTGATGTTAGCGAAGGGGATGAGAGTAACCCATTTGAGTTTCTTTTAAAAGATGATAAAAACAATCCAGAAGATTTATTAATTCAAGAAGAAAAAAAAGAAAAACTTTTAAAAAAAATAAATGATGAACTTACTGATTATGAATATAGAGTATTTAGTATGAAAGTAGATGGATTTAATTATAAGGAAATTGCAGAAGTGTTAGATGTATCGCCTAAAGCTGTTGATAACGCACTTCAAAGGATTAAAAAGAAGGTTCAAAAAATAGTAGATAGAAATTAAGGTTCTATCTTTTTTATTTACTATAATTTATTAAAGTGATAAAATTATTAAAGTAGAGAAGGTGACTTATGAAAAAAGGTTTTACATTAGTTGAAATGTTGGCTGTTATAATTATTCTTGGGATTATCGTACTTATTGCAATCCCGAGAGTTAATAATGTAATTTTAGATTCAAGGAACACAGCTTACAAAGAAAACAATAAAAACATAATTAGGGCGGCTGAAAATTATTTGAATACTTTTTCAAACGACATTAACTTGGAAATTGGAGAATCATTTGAGGTGAGTTTTTTAGAGTTGAAGGAAGCGAATTTTTTAAATGAAGTAGTTAACCCTCATGGTGGAAATGTTTGTAGTGGTTACGTAATTTTCACTAAAGTATCAGAAATTAACTATTCAACTTTACCTATAACTGATTGCGTTAATAATGATGTAAATTCATCAGAACAGTTCGGACTAGTCCTTTATTATAATTTTGATACTTTTGCTGAGACAACCGAAAACATTATTACTAATTATAATTTTGATGCTGGTTGGAATCATAATGCTATGAATAACATAAAGTATGATGAACTTGAATGTCCCAAAGGTACTACTTCATTCGGATTCGATAGAGATGGTGAGGACCCTGTTTTATATGCAACGGTAGAAAATGCAAATAAAGAAGCTTCAGAAACATATACGCCTACGCTATACGTTAGAACTAGAGATTCCGATTTTAATGTGACTTATTTTACTGCTGACTCATCAGAAGATGGAAGGGTCTGGGGTGAGAGCAAGAGTGTCCCAAATGATATGAGATGGCATAGAATAGAATGGGATTCTTTTGTTAATCCGGGGCATAGTGAATCAACTAGAATAAATTATAGATTTTATAGTTCTGAACCGATTAATGATCCGAATAGTAGAACTTGGATTTGTGCTCCTCAATTAGAACAAAAAAACAAAGCAACACCTTTTGTTGAAGGTGTAAGAGAAGACACCATAGTTAATAATGTAAATGAAATTTTCAATTCAACATTAATTTTAAATAATACTCCTAAGTGGGTTGAGGATAGTAAATTAGGTAGAGGATCATATTATTTTGATGGTCAGAATAAATATATTAGATCTGATTTAGAATTAGATTTATCAGGGGATCAAACTTTTGCTTTTTGGATGAAGCCAGAAGTTAATACTGGATTGCAAGGTCTTGTTACGCTTCATAATCATAGTCAAACAACTAACTTAGGTGTTAACCTCCATAATGATAATATTACTTTATCAGTTGGTTATACAGATGGGACCAGAGAATATAATGACACTAGAAGTAACTCATCAGTGATCTTTAATGAATGGCAGCACATAGTAGTTACATATATTGAAAGTTCAAATCAAGTTGATTTTTATATTAATGGAAAGCATGATAACAACGCTACATTACCGAAGGAAGTTGATTTTGATGCTGAGATGTTATTAATCGGCCAGTGGTCATTAAGTTATATGAGTAATTATATGTATCAAGGCTTTTTAGATGATGTGATGATATTTGATAGATCATTTGATCAGCAGGAAGCAAATCAATTGTATCTGTCAAGTTTGAGATAAAACAAAACTAAGGTTTTGTTTTTCTTTATATAAAAATATATACATGCTATAATATAATTAATAATAGGGGTGATTTTTTTGGCGATTAAAAAAACAGTTGATGGTAACTTTGCTGCTAGTTATACATCATACGCATTTACCGAAGTAGCAGGAATTTATCCAATTACACCATCTAGCCAGATGGCTGAAAATATAGATAAGTTTAGTTCTGAAGGACGATTAAACGCTTTTGGCGATTCAGTTAGAGTTGTTGAAATGCAAAGTGAAGCGGGTGCAGCCGGTATGATTCATGGAGTTTTACAAGGAGGGAGCCTAGCTTCTACTTTTACTTCAAGTCAAGGGCTTCTTTTAATGATTCCTAATATGTATAAAATGGCTGGGGAGATGTTGCCTGGAGTAATTCATGTGGCAGCTAGAAGTATTTCTACTCATGCTCTTAGTATTATGGGTGATCATCAAGATGTTTATGCAGCAAGACAAACTGGTTTTGCTATGTTAGCTTCTTCTTCAGTTCAAGACGCGGCGCTTTTATCTGCAGTCGCTCATTTGAGTTCACTAAAATCAAGCATTCCATTTATGCACTTTTTTGATGGTTTTAGAACTAGTCATGAACTGACGAATGTCACACTTTTAGAAGATCATGAACTAAAAGAATTGCTTGATAAAGATGCTTTAGAAAAATTTCGAAAAAATTCTTTGAATCCGAGCAACCCAGTAACGCGTGGTATGGCTCAAAATGATGATGTTTATTTTCAAGCAACAGAAGTTAGAAATCAATTTTATGATAAAATTTATGATAATGTCAGTTTTTATATGGATAAAGTAAACGAACTAACCGGAATGAAATACAAACCTTTTAATTATTACGGTGAGGAAAATGCTACAAGAGTCATTGTTGCAATGGGTTCAGTTTGTGAAACTATAAGAGAGACAATTGATACTTTGAATAATATGGGTGAAAATGTAGGTTTATTAGAAGTTCATTTGTATAGGCCTTTTGTAATCGATAAGTTTATTGAATCTCTGCCTAACTCTGTAGAAAAAATTGCGGTTCTTGATAGAACAAAGGAACAGGGTTCTACTGGTGAACCATTATACTTAGATGTTAAAAATGCGTTTTCAAACAAGGATGTTGAAGTTATTGGTGGGAGATATGGTTTATCTTCTAAAAATACTACGCCGGCTCAAATAAAGGCTGTATATGATAATTTAAAAAGTGATATGAAAAACAATTTCACTATTGGGATAAATGATGATGTAACTAATTTAAGCTTAAAAGTTGATAACAAGTTTAAAATTTCAAAATCATGTGAGTACTTACTTTATGGTTATGGAAGTGATGGAATGGTTAGTGCTTCTAAAAACATCATTAAACTTGTTGGTGAAAATACTCCTTACAATGTTCAAGGTTATTTTCAATATGATTCAAAAAAATCTGGTGGAGTAACGGTAGGTCACTTAAGATTCAATAAAGATAAGATCAGATCAACTTATTATGTTGATAATCCTTTAATAGTTGTTTGTACTAAAGACTCATATTTAAATAAGTATGATGTTTTAGCAAACATCAAAGAAAATGGGAAGTTTATTTTAAATACTAATAAAAATAAAGAGGAAATCTTAGATTTCTTAGATGATAATATTAAACGCAAGCTTATTGACAAAAACATTAGTTTTTACACTATAGATGCAGATAAAATTGCAAACAAATTAGGAATTGATGGTAAGTTAAGTACGATTTTTGAAAGCGTAATATTTAGCTTAAGTGATTTGATTGATTACAATGAAAGCAAAGAAAAATTAAAAGACTTAGCAGAAGAAAACTTTAGTAAACTAGGACCTAAAATTGTAATGGCCAATCAAAATGCTATTGAAGTGGCTTCAGAAAATTTAGTTTTAGTAGAAATTCCAGATGGTGAATATTTAGTAATTAAAGAAGAGTTGGATGAAGATATTGTTTTATCTATGAACAAAGGACTAGGTGATAAACTACCAGTCTCAGCATTCAATGAAAACCCAGATGGCACATTTGAGGGTGCTAATAGTAAATATGAAAAAAGATCTATTAGTGATAAAGTGCCATGTTATGATAAAGAAAATTGTATTCAATGTAATTTATGTTCACTTGCTTGTCCACATGGGGTTATTAGACCATTTTTATTAGATGAAGAAGAGGTTTCAAATGCCGATGAAAAAGTTTTAGATAAATTACTTGAACCTATGGATAAAAACCATAAAGATAAATATAAATATACTATTTCAGTTTCAATTAAAGATTGTACTGGATGTAGTGTGTGTGCTAATGTTTGCCCTGGTAAAAAGGGTAACAAAGCTTTATCTATGGTAGATATTAAAAGTCAATTAGATAATGGTGAACAAAGCAACTTTGAATATTTATTAAATAAAGTTAAAGAGAAAAAAGATGTTAATACTAGTTTAGTTAAAGGTAGTCAATTCAAAACTCCTAAGTTTGAATTTTCTGGTGCTTGTGCTGGGTGTGGTGAAACACCTTACATAAAACTATTAACTCAACTTTATGGTGATAATATGATTATTGCTAATGCTACTGGTTGTTCTTCGATATACGGAGGCAGTGCTCCAAGTACTCCTTATAATGTACCTTGGGCTAGTTCACTTTTTGAAGATAATGCCGAATTTGGTTATGGTATCTTAGTTGCTAATACTTTTAAAAGAGCTAAATTAGAAAAATTAATAAAAGAAACTAATGATGATCCAAATCAAAAACTATTTAATGAATGGCTTGAGTGCAAAAATGATTTTGAAAAATCAAAAGAAATATATGAAAAAATTGATTTTGATAATACAAACGATGAAATAAAAGAGTTAAAAGATCATATTAAAAAACCAAGTGTGTGGGCTATAGGTGGAGATGGCTGGGCTTATGATATTGGTTTTGGAGGAATTGATCATGTTTTAGCAAGTGGAGAAGACATTAACATTTTAGTAGTTGATACAGAAGTTTATTCAAATACCGGAGGTCAAACATCCAAAGCTACTAAAAAAGGAAGTATTGCCGCCTTTTCATATGATGGTAAAAAGACTAATAGCAAAGACTTAGCTAAGATGGCTTTGACATATCCTAATGTTTATGTGGCTCAAGTTAATATGGGTGCTAACCCAAATCAAGTTTTAAAAGCGTTTAAGGAAGCAGAAAGTTTTGAAGGACCATCTATTATAATTGCTTTTTCACCTTGTATATCTCATGGTATAAAAGGTGGATTAGCTAATAGGTTTCAGTATGAAAAGGATGCTACAAACTGTGGATATTTCCCGATTTTTAGGTTTGATCCTAGAGTTTCTAAGTTAATTTTAGATCATAAAAAAGCTGACTTTGATTCTTATGAGGACTTTTTAATGTCACAAAAAAGATTTAAGGTTTTAAGTGTTGTTAATGAAGAAAATGCATCTTCGTTAATTAAAGGTAACAAAGAAAATGCAATTGCTAGGTTTGAGTACTATAAAAATTTGTCTGAAAAGGAATAGTGATAATATGAAAAAAGGTTTTACACTAGTTGAGCTTTTAGCAGTAATTGTTATTTTAGGAATAATCGCAGGAATTACTACACCGATAATAAGAGGTGTAATAGATAACTCGCGAAAAGAATCATTCCTGGATAGTGTTAATGGACTAGTACATGCAGTTGAACTTGATAAGGCAAGCCGTGGCTTTGGTATTTATCAAGTATATGAAATTGATGGTAATAGTGAAGATTCGATTTCACCTAGCATACCAATAAGCGGTTCGGTAACTGGGGTAGGTGAAATTGTAGTTAATGAAGATGGGGATATCGATGTTTTAATTGAATTTGATAAGTGGTGTGCGTATAAACCAATAGAAACTCATATAGTTAGGCTTTATGATGCACCTTGTATTGAGAATGCTGATTCAAGTTTTGCAAACAGACCTTACCTTCATAAAGGGATGATTCCAATTAGATATGAAGGGGCAAATATAGTTAAAGCAGATAATCGAAATCCAGATTCAAGTCCATGGTATGATTATGAAAATAGTATTTGGGCAAATGCTGTAGTAGTTCATGAAGCTCACAAGGACAATTATTTAAATGTAGAGCCGGGAGAAATAATTGATAATGATCATATTTTATTGGAGCTTGTTTGGATACCTAGATTTAAGTATAAAGTTGAAGAAAATCCAATAGATATTGAATTTGTTAAAGGTGCACCATTTGTCTCTTCGCCAGTAGAAGGCCAAGGTTATCGAGTTCATCCTGCTTTTACTTTTGGAGAAAAGAGTTTAAGAGGGTTTTGGGCTTCTAAGTATCAATTAACAGGCGACTTAGATTTAATTACAAGCAAGAGTACAGATTCTGTAATAACTAATCAATCTGTAAATACTTTATATACTTTAGTATCAAGTATGAATTCATCGAATAATCCGTATGGATTTCCAAGCGGAACATTAAGTACTAGAGTTCAAAAAAATACTGAATGGGCTGCAATTTCTTATTTAGCACAATCAGAATATGGCATCGATTCTTCTTCTATAAGCGTTGGTGGTTCAACAACTAATAACGAATATGGGGTATATAATATGGTGGGGCTTCCTAGTGACTTTGTAATGAGTAGTTACAATAAACGAATAGGGGGTTCATTACTTAGTCCTTTTCCAGAGGATAAGTTTTATGATAATTACACTAGCGACAATATAGACCAAGCTTGTCGTGGAAATATTTGTTATGGTCATGGATTATCAGAAACTAATACATTTCATGGTGGCAGTAAAGATTTCTTAACAGGACCAAGACCTTTTTTAGTAAGAGGAGTAAGTGAAATGCTTGATTATTCTAACTCTACCGGTGGTGGTAGTAGTGATGAAGCATATAGGTTAACTATTTCAAGAAGGTAAAAACCTTCTTTTTTATTGCGTATTAATATTTAATATAGTAAAATGAATATTAGAGTGGAGTGATTTTTATGATAGTTTTAGTTGTATTAGGAGTTATTTTCTTTTTAATTTTATTGATTTTAGCATTTGTAGTATCAAACTACAATAAATTAGTAAAATTTAGAAATGCTGTTCAAGACCAATGGGCACAAATCGAGGTTCTTATTAAGAGAAGAGCCGATTTAATACCCAATTTAGTTGAAACAGTTAAAGGTTATGCATCGCATGAGAAAGAAACGTTTGAGGCAGTTATAAGTGCTAGAAATAAAGCAGTTTCTAGTGTTGAATCTGGTTCAAAAGAAGCAGAAATGCAAGCAAATGGTGAGTTATCACAAGTTTTAGGAAGATTATTTGCATTGTCTGAAGCATACCCAGAGTTAAAGGCGGATTCTAGTTTCTTAAAAATGCAAGATAACTTAAAAGAAACGGAAGACAAAATTGCTTATGCAAGACAATTTTATAATGATGCAGTTTTAAAATACAAAAATAAAATTGAAATGTTTCCTTCAAATATTATTGCTGGCATTTTCAACTTTAAGCCAGAACCATTTTTTGAGGCTACCGAAGCCGAGCGTGTAGTGCCAGATGTGAAATTTTAAGCTTACTTCGGTGAGCTTTTTTTATAGGAGGAGTATTATGAAAAAAAATTTATTAATATTATTTTTTATTATTTTAATTTTAGCACCCATTAATGTTTTTGCCGATACTATTAACAGCTTTAAAATGGAAGCAACTGTTATGGAAAATGGGGATTTAAGAGTTAGGGAACACTTTGTTTTGGGTGGTACTTATAGTGGTTTTGAAAGAATAATAAGATATAGAGGATTGAATTCTAGACCCTTTACATCAGATAGAGAGTCACTTGAAGGAAGTGCAATTTATGATGGGGATAGATTGACTGTTTTATCAGTTGGCGAGAATAATGAGTATGAACTTGTAGCACCTGGTGTGCCAAGTGCTGGAGATTCTGATAAATATACTTTCCGAGGTGATGTTATTAGGATGTATAATCCCAGTGTAAGTGGAAAAGATTTTTATATAGAATATATAATTCATAATATGGCTGTAGTTCATGAAGATGTTGCTGAATTGGGGTGGCAAATATTTTCAAATGAGATGGTAGAGAATATTAGAAATTTCGAGGTTATTGTTAATTTTGAAGGTGAAGTTGATGACTTGAGAGGTTGGGCTCATGGTAGAGTTGATGGTAATATTGAAATAGATAATGATCATGCATTGTTAACAGCGGAATTTATTAATGCAAATACACCTGTTGATATTAGGTTAGTTTTTAATAAAGAGGCTGTAAAAGACTCTAATAAAACGACAAACATGGTCGCTTTGGATACTATTTTAGAAATAGAAAAAGAGTGGGCCGAGGAGCGTAACAAGGTTATTAGGAGAATGAGAATCCAAAGAAATTTAGCAAAACTTTCAATAATCGTGGGCTCTATTTTAACGATTCCATTAACGTATAAAGTGTATAAAAAATATGATAAAGAATATGAAAGCGGATTTAAAACAGATTATTATAGAGATTTTCCAAATGATTATGGACCTGAGATCGTAGGTTATTTAATGAATAAGAAAATAACTGCAAATGAAATGTCTGCAGCACTTATGAATTTGATTGCTTTGAAAAAAGTGACATTTGAAGAAGAGGGGAAAAATGATTTTAGATTAAGGTTTGTTTCAGACAAAAGCAAACTTAAAAAATCAGATCAACTTTTAGTTGAATTATTTTTCGAAGACATTAAAAAAGGTTCTGTAACTATGAAAGATATTAATGATTATTCTAAAAAGAATGCCGAAGATTTTTTTAACAAATTTAATGCATGGAAAGATGAAGCGACAATTGAGGCTAAAAAATATAACTTCTTCTACGAAGGGGAAGAACATCTTAAGTATTTATTGCATTCATTTTTATTATTGTTATTGTTTGGAATCGGCCTTTACTTATATTTAACGATTATTTATCTTATTACTCCTTTTGTACTAGGGATATTATTTGCAGTTTACGTTTCTTTAATTAAGAAAAGGACTAAAGAAGGTAATGAGGATTATGCAAAATGGAAAGGCTTGAAAAAGTTTATAACTGACTTTGGTAATTTTGAGCAAAGAGATTTACCTAAAGTTGTTTTATGGGAAAAGTATTTAGTTTATGCATTAGTTTTTAAAAATGCTAAAAAACTTGCTAGAACTATGGAAATAAAAGTCAAAGAAATGCCAGATCAACAAGTTAACATAAGTGCTTTTAATACATATTATTTTACAAGAGTAGTTTCGCTTAACTCTAGTTTAAATAGTAGTGTAACAAGAGCTTACACTAGTGCCAGCTCAAGTATGGCTTCTGCTTCAGGAACAGGGGGAGGCTTCTCATCAGGAGGAGGTTCCTTCGGTGGAGGAGGTGGAGGAGGAAGATTTTAATCTTCTTCCTCTTTTAATTTTAATATTAATGAAAAAATGATATAATGATTGTGGTGATAACATGAGACTTAGAAACATAAAAAATGCTAATAAAAAATTATTGGAAACAAAATACTTTATAAAGGAGCCTGAAAATAATAAAGGCAACTTTAAAAAGATATTTAAAAATGATAATCCGATTCATTTAGAAATAGGTACAGGTAAAGGTGATTTCATAATAGGGATGGCTAAAATGTATCCTAGCATTAATTTTATAAGTATTGAAAAATTTGATACAGTATTATTGAAAGCTTGCAAAAAAGCCGATGAATTTGAGTTTGATAATTTAATTTTAATGAGGTTTGATGCAACTAATATTGAAGATCTATTTGATAGCGAAATAGACCATCTATATTTGAATTTTTCTGATCCTTGGCCTAAAAATAGGCACGAGCATAGAAGGCTAACAAGTGATAGATTTTTAAAAAGATACGATAAAATATTTAAAGAAAAATGTATTATTACTCAAAAGACTGATAATAGAAAGTTATTTGAATATTCATTAATAAGTTTTTCTAACCATGGTTATTTAATAAATGATGTTTCGCTAGATCTTTATAAAACAGATTTAAAAGGTAATATTCAAACAGAATATGAAAGAAAGTTTTCGCAAAAAGGCGATAAAATATATAAAGTACAAGTGTCCAAAGTATACAAAGACTAGACACGTAAAATTATATTTTCTTTTGATAAAAATATAATTTTGATATACTAATAGTAAGAGTGGTGAGTTATGAAAAAAATGTTAATTCTAATATTGCTTACAGCGGTGATTTCAGGCTGTACAATAGTTAGAATAGATACATCTGATATCGACAACATTGTCAATGTAGTATTGTCTAAAGATAATACTCTTTATAATAGAGTTGGTAGAGGTTACAAATATTATATTCCAAGAGGAGTTTCATATATTGACTCAACGGATCTAAATGAAAAGTTTTATTCAGAAGGTGTTTATTATTTCCTATACATAGATGCTATTGGGTATTTTCATCAAAGAGAAGTAGATTTTGAAGAAGATTCTGATGCTTACTATTCTAAAGAAATCGATGCCCGTGATAAGCAAGGTTACATATTGATTAAGGAGCAAGATGATCTTTACTATATTCAATTTATGTATAATTTTGCAAAAATAGAGGCAGTAACTACGTATTCAAAGTTGAATGATGTTATTTTAAATGCTTCTTATATATTATCGACAGTCCAGTTTAATGATAACGTTATTGAATTAATGTTAAATGATGATTTTTTCACAGCAAGAGAAGAGACATATGATATTTTCTCAGCGGTTGAAACTATTGAAACAGACTTAAGTAGACAATATATTGAATTAGTTGATCAAGAAGAGTTAGAAAGTAGGTGATTTGATGGGGTTAGTTGATAAGTTTAAAGATTTGTTCACAGACGAAGTTGAAGTGGATGAAGCTCCTGTCAAAAAAGAAGTTATGCATGTTGAAATTAGTCCTCCTAAAGAGGAAGAAAAAGAAGTTAAAAAAGAGGAAGTGCCAGTTTTGGAAAATGAAGTTTTAAAAGATATTCCTAAGGAAGAAAAAGTTTGGTTTGATGATGAGGATTTTGAAACTCTTCCAAAAGCTGAAAAAAAAGAGCTGCCTAAAAAGCCTGTTTCTACTTATAAAATAAATAAAGAGAAAAAGGATACTAAAAAACATTTTTCACCTTCACCTATCATTTCACCAGTATATGGGGTTTTGGATAAAAACTATTTAAAAGAAGATGTGAGGGAAAAAAATAAAAAAGATCCAATTTATAATACTAAAACAGATCTTTCGATTGATGCTATTAGAAAAAAAGCTTTTGGTACTATCGAAGATGAACTTGAAACAGATTTATATAGTGCACCTTTAGAAGATGATTCAAGTAATGATCAATATTATGAAGAAGAGGGTAACGGCGATATTTTCGATGAGTTAGACTTTAATTTGAATGGTGTTTTAGATGAGGATGAAGAGAAATCAGAAATTGATTATGTAGCCCATGTTAATACTAGATCAGATAGGAATAAACCACTTTTCGATGAATTAAAAGATGAAGAAAATAATGAAGAAGAAGCAGAAAAAGATGATTTATTTGATTTAATAGATACTATGTATGATGAGAAGGAGGAATTATAATGCAACCAGATCCATATCAAGTAGTTTTATACATGTTGCTATTCATCGTATTAATATCATTAATTTTATTAATATTTAAATTAATATCGACTTTGAGTAAAGTAGATGTTGTAGTTGATGATGTGGCAAGAAAAAGTAAGAAACTAGATAAACTTTTTGATGTAGTAGATACTACTGCAGATGGACTTTCATTTTTGGGAGATACGTTTGTAAACATTGCTGTTGGTCTTGTAACATCTATGTTTAGTAGAAAAAGCAAAGCCGAGAAAAAAGATGCTAAAAGTGAAAAGAAAAAAGAAGATTCAAAAAAAGAGAGCAAAAAAAGTAAAAAGAAAGGAAGTGAGTCATAATGGCGAAAAAAGGTAAATTTGTAGCTGGGGCAGTAATTGGCGCAGCACTAGGAGTTTTATTTGCACCTAAAAAAGGTAGTGAAACTAGAAAAGATTTGATGAATAAAATCGAAGAATTAAAAGAGCAGGCTATGGAAGTTGATGTTGAACTTTTAAGAGATGAGTTTGTTTTAAAAGTAGACGAGTTAAAGTTAGAAATTGAAAACTTGGATAAAGAAGAAGTTTTAAAAACAGCAAAGAAAAAATCTAAGGAATTAGAAAAAAAGGCGAAAGAATTAGTTGAAACAGCTAAAGAAAAAGGTCAACCTAAGCTAGAAGAAGCAGCAGAAGCAGTATTACAAAAAACTATTGTTGTAGCAGATGATGTTTTAAAAAGGCTAGATAAGAAAGGTGAGTAACCTTTCTTTTTTATTGTCTTTAATTGCTATAAGTGATAAAATTAAAATAGGTGATATTATGAAAAAAGGTTTTTCATTAGTCGAGTTATTAGGTGTAATAGTTATTTTAGGAATAGTCGCACTTATTGTGGTTCCTACGGTTGATAGGTTTATAACTAGAAGTGATGAAGTTGCATATGAAAGTGCTAAGAGAACTATTATTGATTCTACTAAAAACTGGGAAGCAGATCATGTTAATGAACTACCTAGATTTCATGGTGATAGTTATGAGGTTTACTTTGATCAACTAGTTCAAGGTAATTATGTTAGAAGAGATTTGATAAACCCAAAAACTGACGAGCCATTTCCAGGAGATTTAAGAGTTATAATAACTAATGTTAATGGTTCGCATAAATATGAAATAGAGTACTAAGAGGTGATTGGATGGAGAAGTTAACAAAGAAGGAAGTAGAGCATGTTGCTAATTTAGCTAAATTAAACGTTGGTGATAGCAACATAGAAATGTATCAGGAACAATTATCAGGTATAATGAGTGAGATTGATAAAATTACTGAATTAGAAATAGATGCTGATGCAAGAGTAATGGTTTCACCTAGTGAAAACATTAACACATATGAAAAACTACTCGAAGAAAATAATATGTTAAAGAAAAATGTTTTAAAAAATGCTTCATCTAAGGATGAAGATTACATAAAGGTTGTGAAGGTAATAAATGACTAATTATTTAGATTTAGATATAAGAGCGATTAATGAGCTTTTAAAAAGCAAAAAAATTAAGCCGATAGATTTAGTTAATGAGGCTTTTTTTAAGATTGAAAAAAACAATTTAAATACGTATATTACATTGAATAAAGAACAAGCTTTAAAAAAAGCGAAAGAAATTGAAGATAAAGAAGTAGATAACTTATTATTTGGAATACCTATTGCTTTAAAAGACAATATTATTACAAAAGATTTGAAAACTACTGCAGCATCAAAAATGTTAGAAAATTTTATTCCAACTTATGATGCAACAGTTGTCAAAATGATTAATGAAAAAAACATGATAATTGTTGGTAAAACTAATATGGATGAATTTGCAATGGGCTCAACAGGTGAAACAAGTTACTATAAAAGTGTTTTAAACCCATGGAATAAAAATAAAGTTCCAGGTGGAAGTAGTAGTGGAAGTGCGGCGACTGTTTCGGCTAGTGAAGTGGTTTTATCATTAGGCTCAGACACGGGTGGATCAGTTAGGCAACCCTCTTCATTTTGTGGTGTAGTTGGTATGAAACCTACTTATGGAAGGGTTTCAAGATATGGTTTGATATCTTTTGCATCTAGTTTAGATCAAATTGGAACTATAAGCAAAAATGTTTATGATAATGCATTAATTTTAAGTGCTATTTCTGGTAAGGATGATAATGACATGACTAGTTTTGATTTGCCTACTGACTTCATTAGTAATATAGACAAAGATGTTTCAAACATGAGTGTTGCCGTGCCTAATTTTTATTTATCTGAGCAAGTTGATGTTGAAGTTAAAAATATTATTTTAAAAACAATCGATGTTGTGAAAAATATGGGGATAAAAGTAGATTATGTCGATGTTAAACATCTTGATTATTCAGTGTGCCTATATCAAACTATTGCTTTAGCAGAGGCGAGTAGTAATTTAGCAAGATTTGATGGTATAAGATACGGTTATATTTCAGAGAAATTTGAAAATTTAGATGAACTTTACAAAAATACAAGAACTGAAGGTTTTGGTGTTGAAGTAAAAAGAAGGTTAATGATAGGTTCATATGTTTTGAGCGGTAAGAATGCTCACATATATTATGATAAAGCTCTTAAAGTAAGAAGCGAATTAACTAAAAGCTTAAAAAATGTTTTATCAAAATATGACTTAATTATAGGACCTACTTCCACTAATGTTGCTTACGATTTAAATAGTGATGAAAAAGATTATTTGACTAGTTTTACAGATGACTTGCTAACTATACCAGCTAATATGGCCGGCCTTCCAGCCATGTCAATGCCGGTAGGTTTTAACGATGAAAAGCTTCCTGTAGGACTTCATATTATATCAAACAGTTATAAGGAAGATGTTATATATAATTTTGCATATAAACTTGAGAAAAAGTTAAATATTAATAACAATTTAGCGGGTGATTCAAATGTATAAAGCAACTATTGGAATAGAAGTTCATGCTTTTTTAACTAGTGATTTGAAAGTTTTTTCAAACAGTAAAAATTCATATAGTGATACACCAAACATTTTCGTTAATGAAAGAGACTTAGGAATGCCCGGTACATTACCTAAACTTAATAAAGATGTTATTGATATGGCCCTAGCAGCAGCGCTTGCATTAAATTGTAATATAAATAAGGTCATGCATTTTGATAGAAAAAATTATTTTTATCCAGACCTTCCTAAAGGGTATCAAATAACCCAAAATAAAACTCCAATAGGGTTCGATGGTTATGTTGAAATTGAAGTTTCTGGTGAAACAAAAAAAATAAGAATTGAGAGAATTCATATTGAGGAAGACACAGCTAAAAGTAAGCATGTGGGAGATTCTACTTATTTAAATTTTAATAGAGCTGGATGTCCTTTAGTAGAAATTGTTACTAAGCCAGATATCAAAAGTGAAAAAGAAGCGATGCAATATGTAAAAGAATTAAGAAATATATTGTTATACCTTGGGATATCTGACGTTAAAATGGAAGAAGGTAGTCTAAGGTGTGATGCTAATGTTTCTTTGAGCAAGGATGAAGTTTTAGGTAACAAGGTAGAAGTAAAAAATATTGGGTCTATTACTAATGTAGGTAATGCTATATCATATGAAATAAAAAGACAACAAGAGATTTTAGAAAGCAATGGAACTGTTATAGAAGAAACTAGAAGATTTGATGATGTTAACAAAAAAACTATTTCTATGAGAGTTAAAGAAAAAAATAACGATTATAGGTATTTTCCAGAACCAGATATTCCTTTTGTTCATATTACAGATGAAGAGATCGATAAAATCAAAGAAAAAATGCCTATGTTACCGAAGGAAATGAAAACTTTATTTTCCAAAAAGGGTATTAACCCTAAAAACATTGAAGCACTCTTATTAAATAAGGAGCTTGCATTTGTAATGTTAAATTTAGGTGATTGTGTTAATTTTGTTAAAGCAAGCAATATTTTAACAGGTGATGTTTCAGGCTATTTAAATGAAAAAAGTATTTCTTTAGAAAAAACTAATTTTGATATATCAAGGTTTGAGAAGATAGTTGAATTAGTAGATAATAATACTATTTCTTCGAAACATGTAAAAGATATTATTCCTGTTTTTTTAGAAAAAGTAGATGATATAAATAAAATTATGGATGACTTATCTATTAAGCAAATCAGCGATGAAGATTCGGTTTTAAAAATAATAAAAGAAGTTTTAAACAAAAATGAAGGTGCTATTAAAGATTATAAAGATGGTAAGGATAAAGCTTTTAAATATTTAATGGGACAAGTAATGAAAGAAACTAAGGGGCAAGTTAATCCTGGACTTGCTAGTAAATTGTTGAGTCAAGAGTTAAAAAAACAATAATTTGATAAAAAAAAACTAATATAGTATAATCTTAAACGTCGAGGTGAATTATGAATTTTATTAAAAAATATAAATTACAAATGATATTGCTTGCACTATTCTTAATATTATTATCAATAGTGTTGTTTGTCTTCTTTGTATTTATATATCATACTAATAATCAAAGTAGATACGGAAGTAGGTTAGACGGCATAGAAAATGTTAGGATTGACACTACTTATTTAGACGATTTTAAAGAGGAAGTTTTAGAAAAAGAAGAAATACTTTCTTTTAATACTAATATTTATGGAAGAATTATAAATATTACAGTTTCATTTTCAGACGAAACAATCATTTCTGATGCAGTTTTATTTGCAGATGAATTATTAGAATTCTTTGCTGAAGACGAAGAAGTTTTAAATTTTTATGATATACAATTATTTTTAAAAAGTGAGGATGCTGAAAACGAAAATTTTCCAGCAATAGGTTATAAGCACCATACAGGCAGTGAGTTTATATGGACTAATAACATTGAATTATAGGTGATAAAAGATGAAGAAAAAAAATAAAAAAATAATAATTATATCCAGTATTGCATTTTTAATACTAGCAGCACTGGCTATATATACAATTATGTTTAGAGAAGACTCTGATACCAGTTTAACTCTTGTTGAAAGACAGTGGGTAGAAAGTAATAGAAGTCGTGTTTTTGATTTTGGAATTTTAAACAATGTTCCAGTATTTAGTAGAGATGGCCAGGGTGTTATGTTTGATTTTTTCAACGATTTAGAAGAGGAAGTGACACTAAATTTTAACAAGTCATCTCATAGGTCATCAATAAATATTCAAAGTGACTACTCATTTAAAGTTGTTAACAACAAAAGTGATGATGATATATTAGTTTATCAAGATCACTTTGTATTATTATCTAATTTAGGGAGTTTTAATAATGTTAAAGAAATAGAAGATATTGAAATTGCTGTTTTAGATGATTACTTGTCTAAAGCTAACGATAGCTTTAAAGGGGCAAGCAATATTAGTTTTAGTGCTTATGGTACAATAGACGAAATGTTAGAAGCTTATAGTGGTTTTGAAGATGAAGATGATGAAGGGGAAAGTACGGTTGATGCAATAATTTTACCTTTTATCCATAGTTTAGAGTTAATAGTGTCTAATGATGATTTAGATGTGTCATACAAAATTTATGACATGACCCAAGATTATGTTATTACTTTAGGTGAAGAAGATCGTTTGAATAATATAATAACTAAGTATTTTGAAAATTGGAGAAGTCAAAACTTCATTAACTCTTTTAACATAAACTATTCAAGTGACTACTTTTTATTTAAAGATATCGGTAGTCAAGAAAGAGCGGATTTTAGAAGTAAAAGGTATATTATTGGTGTTTTAGAAAATCAATTTTATTTTGAGACTCAGCCTTTTGAAATATATAGAGGTTTTCACTATAACTTGATAAGCAGTTTTAGAAGTTTAGCAGACGTTGAAGTTGAGTTTAGAGTTTTTGAAAATAATGAACAAATTATTAATGCATTTAATGCAAACGAAATAGATTTTTATTATGATAATTTGAAAGAAGTGGATTATAATTTAGATGTGGTTAGATCTTCAAAGTTGTTTGAGGATAAATTTGTTTTAGTAAGCGAGATTTCAAATGATTATACGATTAGTAATATTAATTCGTTAAATGGACATGAAGTGCTTTCTATTTCTGATACAAGTGTTTATGAATATTTAAATAATTCAGATATTTCAGTTACTAGTTTTGATACTGTATCTGATCTGCTTTCTAACTTAGATAGTGAAAGTGTTTTAGCCTTAGATTATAATACTTTTAATTACTTAAATAAAAACGAATTAAATTTATATGACGTATTATATGTCGGAAGTTCTAGTTCTAATAATAATTATGTTTTTAGAGATATTAGTGATAATGAAGTTTTTAATGAATTTTTATCATTTTATGTAGATGGAACAAATATTAATAGCTACAAATCAGGGGTTATGTCAGATTTAATTGCAATAGAAACACCAAATTATGTAGTCGTAGTTTTTAATTATTTAGGATATTTATTGCTCCTTTCAATTATTGGTTATTTTATAAATGCTAAAATAAGAGAAATGAGTAGTTCTAAGAAAAAGACTATTAATAAAGGGGATAAGTTAAAGTATATTGATATGTTGACATCACTTAAAAATAGAAATTACTTATCTGAAAATGTTGAAGCATGGGATGAGTCAGAAGTTTATCCACAGTCGATTGTGATAATAGATTTAAATAACTTGGCTTATGTTAATGATAATTATGGTCATCAAGAAGGTGATAAAATCATTAAAGAGGCGGCGAATGTTTTAATTACAACGCAAGTGGAAAATAGTGAAATTGTAAGAACAGATGGAAATGAATTTTTAGTTTACATGGTAGGCCATGAAGATAAGCAAGTATCATCATATGTTAAGAAAATTCAAAAAGAGTTAAAAAATATTTCTCATAACTTTGGTGCTGCAGTAGGTTATAGTATGATTGAAAATGGTATAAAAACTATTGATGATGCTATAAATGAAGCTACACTTGATATGAAAAAGGAAAAAGAAGAATTAAATAATTAAGAGGTATTTATGAAAAAAATTGATTTAGAAAGAATTAAAGATATCTTTCAAAAAATTAAAAAAATATCTAAAAAAAGGGAAATGAAAATATTGCCAGGTCAACTTGCTTATTTCCTTTTTTTATCATTAATACCAACCATAACATTACTAGGTTTTTTGCTGACCATTGTCCCAATTAATTTAGATGCGATAGCAAGTTTAGTAGGAGATACTGTTCCAGAAGAAGTTAGGCTTTTATTAGTGGAAAACTTTAGAACACCAAGGATTAACTTAAATATAATATTTTTTATGATAATGGGATTTTTCGTTGCATCCAATGGACCGCATTCTATTATAGTTGCTTCAAATGCGATGTATGAATTGGAAGGGAAAAATTTAATCAAAAGAAGAACAAAGGCAATTTTTATGACCGTTCTTTTAGTGTCATTGTTTTCATTTATAGTTTTTGTTGTTGCATTTGGTTCGATGATTTTAAAGTTTATTTTAGATTTTAATTTATTTTCTATTATAAGTGATGAACTTTACTTGTTATTCATTTTATTCCAATGGCCAGTATCATTGTTATTTATATTCATTATAATAAAAATAATATATACAATTGCTCCAGATTATCCTATTCCAAGCAAGCATGTTAATAAAGGAGCAATTTTCACAACTGTTTGCTGGAGTGTTGTAACAGGTCTTTATTCATCATACGTTAGTAACTTTGCAAATTATGGTTTGTTTTACGGAAGTTTATCAAACATCATAGTATTAATGATTTGGGTCTATATACTAGCTTACATATTAGTTTTTGGTATTGCTATTAATGCTTCTAGTTATAAAAGGTCTAAAGAAGAAGAATTATCACATATTAAGTTTTAAATATTGACTTTAAGACACAGTCGTGCTACTATTTATGTAGACATGCACGAAAGTGTTTTTTATTTTGAAAAAAACACAAATTTTATAAGTAGGTGAAAGAATGAAGAAAATCAAAGACTTTTTAAAAGAAGTAAGAAAAGAAATGTCAAAAGTAAGTTTCCCAACAAAAAAAACTATGGCAAAATACTCTATTGCAGTAATTGGTTTGATTATGTTATTTTCAGTTTATTTTCTAGCACTAGATGTAATTATAGCCTTTTTAAAACAGGTGGTTAACTAATGCAAAAAGAATGGTATGTAGTTAATACTTATTCTGGGCATGAGAATAAGGTTAAAGAAAAACTAGAAATGATAATTAAGTCATATGGACTTGAGGACCATATATTTAGAGTAGTTGTTCCAGAACAAACAGAAGTAGAAAATAAAAATGGAGAAGTAAAAGAGAAAAAGAAAAAAATGTTTCCAGGGTATATTTTAATAGAAATGATTTTAACTGATGATGTATGGTTTAAAGTTAGAAATACTCCTGGTGTAACAGGCCTTTTAGGATCTTCTGGTAAAGGTGCTAAACCTTTTCCATTAACTCCGCAAGAAGTGGATAAAATACTTAACTCTATGGGAATGAGAAGAGTAGAAATTGGCGGTAATCTTAATGTAGAAGATAAAGTTAGGATTATTGATGGACCATTTAAAGACATGGTTGGAACTGTTAAAAAAGTAGATAAAGAAAACAGTAAATTGGAAATAGATGTAGATCTATTTGGACAAGTTACTACTGTTGATGTTGATATTACTGAAATTGAAAAAGTTTAGTTGTTTTTTCAAAAAAGATATGTTATTATTAAGTGGCTATATTATTGTTTGATATAGAAAAAAGTGGGAGGCGCGGATTAAAAGCTATTAGGACCACACGCGAAAAAATTAAATTTAGGAGGTGTTTTCGTGGCAAAAAACGTTAGTAAAAAAGTAAAACTTCAAATTAAAGCAGGGCAAGCAACAGCAGCCCCACCAGTTGGTACAATTTTAGGACCTACAGGTATAAATTTAGGAGAGTTTTGTTCAAGATTTAATGATGAAACTAAAGAAAAGATGGGGGATACTCTGCCAGTTGAAATTTCGATTTATGAAGATCGTAGTTTTGATTTTGTAGTTAAAACTCCACCAGCAGCATTTTTAATTAAAAAATATGCAAAAATTGATAAGGCTTCATCAAAAGGTGCAAATGAGGTTGTTGCAACTTTAACAGTAAAAGATTTAGAGGAAATAGCAGAAATTAAGTTACAAGATTTAAATTCTTATGATTTAGAGGCAGCTAAAAAAGAAATCGAAGGAACAGCTAGAAATATGGGTGTTGCTATTAAAGGTGTTAATGATGCAGAACTTGCAGAGCAAGGTGAAGAAGCTAAACAACAAGAACTTGAACTTGCTAAAAGAGAAGCTGAGCTTGAAAAAATGGAAGAAGAAGCTCAAAACATTTCTGAACCAGAAGTTACTGAACAATCTGAAGAAGATTCAGAAACTAATGAAGATTCAGAAGAAACAAAAGAAGAAAATTAATTATAATACACATATAGGTTATGCCTATGTGGGAGGAAAATCCGCATATACCACATAAGGAGGAAATTATGAAAAAGACAAAAAGAAATGTTGAAATGTTAGAAAAGTTTGATAAGAAAAAAGTTTATTCAAAAGAAGAAGCATTAAAGTTAGTTAAAGAACTTTCTAGTGCTAAGTTTGATGAATCAGTTGAATTTGTTGTTAGACTTAATCTTGATGTTAAAAAAGCTGATCAACAATTAAGAGGAGCGATAGTGTTACCTCATGGTACTGGTAAAACTAAAAAAGTTTTAGTTTTAGCAAAAGGAGAACAAGCTAAAGCAGCAGAAGCAGCAGGTGCTGACTATGTTGGTGATGCTGATATGATCGAAAAAATATCATCTGAAAATTGGTTTGACTTCGATGTTATCGTTGCAACACCAGATATGATGCCGTTGTTAGGTAAGATAGGTAAAGTATTAGGCCCGAAAGGATTAATGCCAAACCCTAAAACTGGAACTGTTACAACTGATGTTGAAAAAGCAGTTAATGACATTAAAAAAGGACGCGTTGAATACAGAACTGATAATTATGGAAATGTTCATGTTATTATTGGTAAAGTTTCATTCGATGAATCTAAATTAGTTGAAAATTTAAATTCATTTGTTGATATGATTATAAAATCTAAACCAAGTACTGCTAAAGGCGAGTACATAAAAAGCGCATATATTTCATCAACTATGGGTCCAGGAATCAAAGTAACCTTTGACAAATAAAATGGACTTATGTTATAATGTGTTTGTTTGAAAAGTTAATATTACCGTAGACAGTAGGAGCGAAAGCTTAATATTTCCTACCGAGGAACTTAATCTTATTTTTAAGAATAAGTCTTTCGTCCTGCTCTACGAGTAGGACTTTTTTTATAGAAAATAGGAGGTGTAATATGGCTAGTGAAAAAGTTATTGAAATGAAAAAAGATGTCATTGAAGAAATAAAAAATAACGCCAAAAAATCTTCATCAATAGTATTTTTCGAATATGCAGGATTATCTGTTTTTGAAATGAAAGAACTTAGAAAACTGCTTAGAGAAAATGATTCTGATGTTAAAGTATATAAAAATACGATGACAAAAAGAGCTTTAGAAGATTTGAAAATCGATTTAAATGAGCATATGGTTGGACCAAAAGCTATGGCTTTTAGTGAAGATCAAATTGCTCCAATTAAAGTTTTATATGATTTTGCAAAAAAGCATGATGCATTAGAACTTAAAGTTGGATATGTAGATGGAGAAGTTGTTGATAAAGAAAAATTAACAAAACTTGCACAAGTTCCATCAAGAGAAGTGTTGTTAACTATGTTAGCCCAAGGAATGATGGGTGTTGTAAAAGAGTTGGCAATAGCACTTGACTTACATGGTCAAAATTTAGAAGAAAAATAATTATTAATTAAAAGAGGAGGAAAGAATTATGGCAAAATTAACGCCTGAAAAACTTATTGAAAGTTTAAATGAAATGAATTTATTAGAAATTAAAGAATTAACAGATGCAATGGTGGAGGCTTATGGTATTGATTTATCAGCAGCAGCAGTTGCAGCACCGGCTGCTGAGGCAGAAGATGCTGGACCAAGCACAGTTAATGTTGAATTAACTGCAGCAGGACCAAACAAAATCGCGGTTATTAAATTAGTAAGAGAAATTACTGGTTTAGGATTAAAAGAAGCAAAAGCAATCGCAGATAACGGCGGAGCTGTTAAAGAAGATGTTGAAAAAGACGAAGCAGAAGAATTAAAAGCTAAATTCGAAGAAGCTGGCGCAACTATCGAATTAAAATAATTTTAAAAACATAAACTTTATAGCCTGTACTATTTATATAGTATGGGCTTTAAGCGTTTTATAAAGGGTGACATATGAAACACTATTTTGAAAACGATGAAACTTTAAAAAGTGACGAATCACTTATTGAAGTTAAAATTAAAAATAAGAAATATAAATTTAAAACAGACCATGGAGTTTTTTCTAAAAAAGGTCTGGACTTTGGAACTAGAAGTTTGATTGAGAGTTTAGAGTTAGAGGAGATTCATGGAAATGTTCTTGATTTTGGATGTGGTTATGGACCGATCGGTATTTTTATAAAAGACAACTCTTCTGCTAATGTTGACATGGTGGATGTTAATGAAAGAGCTTTGTTGTTAGCGAAAAAAAATGCAAATATCAATAATGTTTCTGTGAATATTTTTTATAGTGATTGCTATTCAAATGTTGATGATAAATATGACTTTATAATATCAAACCCGCCGATAAGAGTGGGGAATGAAATTTTATATAAAATACTTTTTGACTCAAAAAAACATTTAAAGAAAAATGGTAGTTTAATTATTGTAGTAAATAAGAACCAAGGAGCAAAAACAATTATGAAAAAACTTGAAAGTTGTTTTTCTGTAAAATTGTTAAATAAAAACAAAGGTTTTTATATTATAAAAGCTACAAATGTTTGACAGATTGCTTTTTCTTTGGTAACATTATATATTGGTGACATGCTTTTTATTTTTAATAGAGTATTTCTGAACAAAATTATAGTTATAGGGGTGGATCAATGGCTTACAAAACCAAAAAATTCGGAGATTATCGTGAGAGAAGGTCTTATGCAAAGACAGAAAATGCAATTGGATTAGGTAATCTTTTAGAAGTTCAAAAAGATTCTTATCAAAAGTTCATAGAAGAGGGTATTAAAGAAGTATTTGATGATATTTTTCCAGTAGAGAATTTTACTGGAAATTTGTCGTTGGAATTTGGTGAATACTCATTTGATGAACCAACGTATTCAATAAAGGGGTGCAAAGACAGAAAATCGACTTATGCAGCACCACTTAAAGTTGAAGCTAGATTATTTAATAATGAGACTGGTGAAGTAACTGAGCAAAACATTTTCTTAGGCGAAATGCCTTTGATGACTGAAAATGGTACTTTTATATTTAATGGTGCGGAGCGTGTTATAGTTTCGCAACTTGTTAGATCTCCAAGTGTTTATTATGGAAGAGAAATCGATAAAAACGGTAGAACACTTATTACGGGTTCTCTTATTCCGTCAAGAGGAACATATTTAGAATATGAAACCGATGCAAGGGATATTTTTTATGTTCGTATTGATAGAACAAGAAAACTTCCAGCAACTTCACTTTTAAGAGCAATAGGGTTATCTAATGATGAAGATATCATTAGTCTTTTTGGTGAAAACCATTTAATAGAAAAAACAATTGAAAAAGATACAAATAATAATAGGGATGAAGCGTTAATAGATATTCATTCAAAGTTAAGACCGGGTGAACCGTCAACTTTGGAAAGTTCTAAAAACCAATTAATCGCTAGGTTTTTTGATGCTTTTAAATATGATTTAGCTAAAGTTGGTAGATATAAATTTAACAAAAAATTAAATGTTTTTGAAAGATTAATCGACACTGTTTTAGCAGAAGATATCAAAAAAGGTAAAAAGGTTCTTTTTGAGAAAGGAACTACTATTACTAAAGAAGTTTTATTGGAATTAAAAGAAGTTTTGGATGATGGATATGGAATGGTAGAAGTTCCGATAAATGAAGAATTAGATACACATAACAAAGTTCAAATTGTTAAAGTTTATTCAAAAACTAATCCTGAAAACATTGTGCCAATAATTGGTAATGATCCATCTATAGATGAAAAAAGGTTAACGATATCAGATATTTATGCGTCTATTTCATATTACTTAAACTTATTTGAAGGTATTGGTAATTATGATGAAATCGACCATTTGTCTAATAGAAGAGTTAAGCAAGTTGGTGAACTTTTACAAAATCAATTTAGAATTGGTATTACAAGAATAGAAAAAATGATAAGAGATAGAATGTCTACTCAAGATATTAATGAGGTAACACCAAAATCACTAATTAATATTAGACCACTAACAGCGTCTATAAAAGAGTTTTTTGGTAGTTCACAGTTATCACAATTTTTAGATCAAACAAACCCAGTTAGTGAAATGTCTTCTAAAAGAAGATTAACTTCATTAGGGCCTGGTGGTTTATCTAGGGAAAGAGCAAGTATGGCAGTTCGTGATGTAAACGTTTCCCATTATGGAAGATTATGTCCGGTTGAAACTCCTGAGGGTCCAAACATTGGATTGATTACACAACTTGCTAGTTATGCAAAAATAAATGAATATGGTTTCATTATGACACCATATAGAAAAATCGTAGATTGTAAGTTAACAGATGAGATAGTTTATATGACAGCAGACGAGGAGTTACCTTTTTATATTTCTCAAGCAACAACTAAAGTTGACGAAGAAGGATATTTAGTAGAAGGTAAGACTTCTGCAAGACATCGTGGTGAAACTATTATGGTTGATAAAGAAAAAATTGATTTCTTAGATGTATCACCACAACAAACAGTTTCGATTACGACATCTGGTGTTCCATTCTTGGAGCATGATGATGGTAAAAGAGCGCTTATGGGATCTAACATGCAAAGACAAGCTGTTCCTTTAATAAAATCAGATTCACCAATTGTTGGTACTGGTATAGAAGCAGTTTCTGTATATGATGCAGGTGTTTTAGTTAAATCTAAATCAGATGGCGTTGTTAGTTATGTTGATTCTAAAAAAATTACGATAAAAACAAAAAAATCAGAGGAAACTTATTATTTAGATAAGTTTGAAATAACGAATTCAGGTACTTGTTATAATCAACAACCGATTGTTAAAGTCGGCGATAAAGTTAAAAAAGGTATGGTTTTAGCAGACGGTGCATCTACCGATTTAGGAGAGATGGCAGTTGGGAAAAACCTAACAGTAGCATTCATGAATTATGATGGTTATAACTATGAGGATGCTGTAGTTATTAACGAAAGATTAGTTAAAGATGAAGTTTATACTTCTATTCATATTGATCAATATGATATTGAAAGTAGAGATACTAAGTTAGGCCCAGAAGAGTTTACTAGAGATATACCTAATGTATCAGAAGCTTCTAGAAAAAATTTAGATGACAGTGGTATTGTAAGAATAGGTACCGTAGTAGGTGACGATGACATTTTAGTTGGTAGAGTTACACCAAAAGGTGTTGCGGAATTAACATCTGAAGAAAAATTGTTGCATGCAATATTCGGCGAAAAAACAAGAGAGGTTAGAGATACTTCTCTAAGAGTTCCACATGGTGGAGGCGGTATAGTACAAGATGTTAAAGTTTTTACAAAAGAAAACTGTGATGAGTTAAGTGCTGGAGTACTTAAACGTGTTAGTGTATATATTGCTAAGAAAAGAAAAATAAATGTTGGTGATAAGGTCGCAGGTCGTCACGGTAATAAAGGTGTTATTTCATTGATTTTACCTGAAGAAGATATGCCTTATATGAAAGATGGTACTCAAATTGATATCTTACTTAGTCCACTTGGGGTTCCATCAAGACTTAACATAGGACAAATATTAGAACTACATTTAGGAATGGCTGCTAAAAAATTAGGAATCAAAGTTGCAACACCAGTATTTGATGGTGCGACTAAAGATGAAATTTTAGATGCTCTTGAAGAAGCAGGACTAGGTAGAAGCGGAAAGTTTAAACTATATGATGGTAGAACAGGTGAAGCATTTGACAATGACGTCAGTGTTGGTGTTATGTATATGCTAAAACTTAATCATATGATTGATGACAAACTTCATGCTAGAGCTATAGGTCCATATTCACTTGTTACGCAACAACCACTTGGTGGTAAGGCACAAATGGGTGGACAAAGATTTGGTGAAATGGAAGTTTGGGCACTTTATGCATATGGTGCTGCTAACATATTACAAGAAATTATGACTATTAAATCTGATGATGTTGTAGGACGTGTTAAGGTTTATGAAGCATTAGCAAAAGGAAATCCAATACCAAAACCGGGCATTCCTGAATCATTTAGAGTTTTAATTAAAGAATTCCAAGCTTTAGGTCTTGATATTACTGTTTTATCAGAAGATGGAGAGTATAGAGAAATTAGAGATCTAGAAGAATTAGAACTTAAAAAAGAACAAGAAGCTAAGTTAGCGCTTGAAGAAGCAGAAAATGAAGAGGTAGAATCTTTAGAAGAAGTAGAAGAAGAGGTTTTATTGGAAGACACTTCTTTAAGTAGTAAGGCTATTGAAGCCTTAGAAAAGATTGGCTTTAAAACTTTAAATGCAGTTAAAGATGTAGATTTAACAGATATGATTGATGAAATGTCAATTGAAGAAGTAAAAGAAGAAATATCTAATTACTTCAAAGAAGAAAAAGTTGAAAAAGGAGATGAAGCTTAATGAATGTAAATAGTTTTGAAGGTATTAAAATTGGAATTGCATCTCCTGATAAAATAAGAAGTTGGTCATACGGTGAGGTTAACAAAGCTGAAACTATAAATTATCGTACGCTTAAACCTGAAAAAGAAGGTTTGTTTTGTGAAAAGATTTTTGGTCCAACTAAAGACTTTGAATGTAATTGTGGTAAGTATAAAAGGTTAAGATATAAAGGTGTTACTTGTGACCGTTGTGGTGTTGAAGTAACTACTGCTAAGGTTAGAAGAGAGAGAATGGGGCACATTGAATTAGCTAGTCCTGTCTCTCACATCTGGTTTTCAAAAGGAGTTCCACCTCGTATGGGACTAGTTCTTGAGATGACACCAAGAGACTTAGAGGAAGTTTTATATTTTGTATCTTATGTTGTTTTGGACCCAGGTCCGGCACCAATTGAATATAAACAAACGATATCTGATCGTGAATACCGTAAATATTACGAAATATATGGTGATCAATTTAAAGTTGGCATGGGAGCTGAAGCGATTGAGGAACTGCTTAAAAATGTTGACTTGGATAAAGAAATAAAAGCGATTGATAGCGAACTAGCAGAAATCAAAGATAATACTTCACAAAGAAGAGTCAAATTAATTAAAAGACTTGAAGTACTAAGTTCATTAAAAGAATCGGGAAATAAACCAGAATGGATGATCTTAAGAGCACTTCCGGTTATACCGCCTGAACTTAGACCGATGATTCAACTTGATGGTGGAAGGTTTGCAGCAAGTGACTTAAATGATTTATATAGAAGAGTTATTAATAGAAATAACCGATTGAAAAAGTTATTTGAACTTGGAGCACCATCTATCATTATTCAAAATGAAAAAAGAATGCTTCAAGAAGCAGTGGATGCATTATTTGATAATGGACGACGTGGTAAAAACATTACTGGTCCAGGAAATAGGCCGCTTAAATCACTTTCTAACATGTTAAAAGGTAAGCAAGGTCGTTTCCGTCAAAACTTACTAGGTAAACGTGTTGATTATTCGGGACGTTCTGTTATTGTTGTTGGACCTACATTGAAAATGTATGAATGTGGTATTCCAAAAGAGATGGCACTTGAACTTTTCAAACCACATGTTATTAATGGATTGATGGCTAGAGAATTAGCATCTAACATTAAGGCAGCTAAGCGAATGATTGAGAATCAAGATCCAAGAGTTTGGGATGTTGTAGAGGAAAAAATCCAAGAACATCCAGTTTTACTTAATAGAGCGCCAACTCTTCATAGACTTGGTATTCAAGCATTCCAACCAAAATTGATTAACGGAAGAGCAATTAGGCTTCATCCACTAGTGTGTCCAGCATTTAATGCGGACTTTGATGGTGACCAAATGGCGGTTCACGTTCCAATTGGAGAAGAAGCAAAAGCTGAGGCTAGAATATTAATGCTTGGTTCAAACAATATTTTGAAACCAACAGATGGTAAACCAATTGTTACGCCAGCTCAAGATATGGTTTTAGGTAATTATTACTTAACTATGGAAAAAGCAGGCGCATTAGGTGAAGGAAGAGTGTTTAAAGATTCTAATGAAGTAATTATGTCGTATGAAAGAAAAGAAATAAGTCTTCATGCAAGGATTGCTTTGCCAATCAAATCATTTAAATATAAGTTATTTCCAGAAGTATATAAAGATCAATATTTAGTAACTACGCCTGGGAAAATTATATTTAATGAGGTTTTTCCAGATACATTCCAATTTATTAATGTTGGAACTGTGGAAAATATCGAAAACATTACACCTGCAGAGTGTTTTGTTGGTAGAGGTATTAATTTAAAAGAGCATATTGCTAATATGCCAATTAATGAACCATTTGGTAAAGGAAAACTTGGCGATATAATTGCCCAAATATATAAAAGATATCAAACAGCTGAAACATCATCAATGCTTGATAAAATGAAAGATTTAGGATTTAAATATTCTACATTATCAGGTATTTCTATTGCGATAACTGATGTTAAAGAAAGTAAAAAGAAACAAGAATTATTAATTGAATCACAAGGTAAAGTTGAAAAAATTAATAAACACTTTAAGCGTGGGTTAATAACAGATGTTGAACGTAGTGCTAAAGTTGTTGAAGTATGGACAGAAACAAAAGATACAATAGAAAAAGAATTAGAAGAAATAATTATTAATGATGTTGATAATCCTGTTTCTATTATGATTAGATCAAAAGCTCGTGGTAATATTAGTTATTATAACCAGCTAGCAGGTATGCGTGGACTATTTAATAAACCATCAGGTAAATTTATTGAGATTCCTGTTACATCATCATTTACAGAAGGTGTTACAGTAACAGAATTCTTTACATCTACTCATGGTACTAGAAAAGGTGCGGCAGATACAGCTTTAAAAACTGCTGAAGCAGGTTATTTAACTAGAAGATTAGTAGACGTAGTTCAAGACATGATCGTTAAAAGCGAAGAATGTGGAACAACCGAGGGTATTGTAGCTGAAACCATATACAATGATAAAGATGGTACAGTAGTAGAAACGTTAAAAGAAAGAATTATTGGAAGGTACACTTGGAAAAACATTATAGATCCAAGTTCTAAAGATGTATTAATTGAGGCAAATACTTTTATAACTGAAAGATTAGCTGATAAAATAATTAATGCAGACATTAAAAAAGTACCTATTAGAAGTGTATTAACTTGTAAAGTAGATCGTGGTGTTTGTCAAAAATGTTACGGAATTAATCATGCTACAGGTAATGTGGTTGAAGTAGGCGAAGCTGTTGGTATTATAGCGGCTCAGTCTATTGGTGAACCAGGTACACAGCTAACGATGAGAACTTTTAACACTGGTGGTGTTGCAGGTGATGACATTACTCAAGGTTTACCTAGAGTAGAAGAGTTATTTGAGGCTAGAAACCCTAAAGGTAAATCGACAATCGCCGAAATTACTGGTGAAGTAATCGAAATTGATGAAGATAAAGGTAGACATGTTGTAACTATTAAAAACGATGTTGAGACTAAAGAACACGTTACAAATTATGGAGCTAAATTAATTGTTAAAAAAGGTGATAAAGTAGAAGCAGGCCAAAAGCTTAACCAAGGGGCAATTAGTCCAAAGGAAATGCTTGCAGTTACAAATCCTTTAGCAGTTCAAAAATATATAATTTCAGAAATTCAAAAAGTATATAGATCTCAAGGTGTTGATGTTGCTGATATGCATATTGAGATAATTGCTAGAAGAATGATTTCTCGAATTAAAATTACAGATCCGGGTTCAACAAAAATGTTGCCAGGAACAACTGTTAATATTGGAATATTTACAAACGAGAATAAGAATATTATTTTAGAAGGAAAAATTCCAGCTAAAGGTAAACCAGTATTAAGTGGTATTACTAAAGTATCATTAGAAACTGAATCGTTCTTATCAGCAGCGTCTTTCCAAGAAACGACAAGAATGTTAACAGATGCTGCAATTCAAGGTAAAGTTGATCACTTAGAAGGTTTAAAAGAAAACATTATAATTGGTAAATTAATTCCAGCTGGTACAGGTGCTAAGAAGTACAAAAAGCCAGAGTTTGATTTGGAAATTGATTTATTAAAAGATGAACCTTTAGAAGCTCTTGAAAAAGAATTGTTAGATTAAGACAGCAATGCTGTCTTTTTCATTTGACATTGCTTGCTAAAAGTAATAAAATAAGTGTGTAGAGCAAACACAAAGAAATTAGGTGAATTTTTATGAAAACTCAACAAAAAAATATAGTTGAATTAATCTTAACTTTATTTACTGTTAGCGAAGGGACAGTAAAAGTTTTTATGGTTAAGAAAAAAGATGAACCTTATAAAAACTATTGGGTTTTGCCAACTGAAAACATAAAAGAAGATGAAGAAGATAGTGATGTAATTAAAGAAATTCTTTTAAGTGTTGTAGGTCTAGAAGAAATTTCATATGAGCAGTATAATGTTTATACAAAACTAGATAGAAACATTGATAACAGAGTTATTGGAATTAACTATGTAGGATTAATAAATAGTACAACGGTAGGAATTAAGCAAGAAGAAACTTTATATGAATATGAATGGTTTGACATTGATAATTTGCCTAAAGTAGGTTTTGACCATTTACAAATAGTAGAAGAATCAAGAGAGTACTTGAAGAAGAAATTAGTTAATAGTACCGTTTTGAAAGAATTGTTTCCAAGTGATTTCACATTACCTGAGATTCAAAGAACATATGAGCAAATATTAAGCAAAAAATTTGATCGAAGAAATTTTAGAAAAAAGTTTATTAATTTGGGGTTAATAGAAGATACTGGCTACAAAAATGAATCACAAACAGGAAGACCGGCAAAGCTATATAGCTTTAAAGAAAATATTAAAGAAAGAGATTTGTTTTAGGAGGTAGTATGAAAAAAGTTTTAAAAGACAACAGAGGATGGGGCTTAGCCGATGAATTTATTATAATTGCGGTTTTAGCACTGGCTTTATTTGTTGCCGTGTTTTTAATTAGTAGAAATTTTGGAGATATTGAACCTATTGATACAGATGTATCAATAGAATCTGCAGTTTTAACAGCAGCAACTTCTTACGTTGAAGAATATTATGGATCTGTTAATGAAAATGACGAATTACTAATCAACCATACAACATTAATAAATGAAGGATATTTAGATTCTGATTTAGTTGATGAATGTGACTGGTTTATCAAAGTCATAGGTGATGATTTTGATGTGTATAGTGAGTGTGATTAAAAAAATAAAGTTTATCTTTATTTTTTTTATTTTTGTTTGACATTAATGTTTAAAAATGATATATTTATTATGCGTTTAATTTTGGTTTGCAAGAGCAAACCTATAATTAATGACAAAAATGAAACACCTGGATATGTGTGTTAAGAAAGGAGGATATTATGCCAACAATAAACCAACTTGTTAGAAAAAAAAGAAAAAGTAAAGCAAAGAAAAGTAAATCTCCAATTTTAGGAGTGGGATATAACAGCAAGGAAAAGAAGTATACAAAAGAACAATCACCACAAATGCGTGGAGTTTGTACTAGAGTTTCTACTAGAACACCTAAAAAACCTAACTCAGCTTTGAGAAAAGTTGCTCGTGTTAGACTTAGTAATCAAATGGAAACGATTGCATACATCCCAGGAGAAGGACATAACTTGCAAGAACACAGTGTTGTATTAATACGTGGTGGTAGAGTTAAGGACTTAATCGGGGTTCGTTATCATGTTGTTAGAGGTGTCTTAGATACTTCTGGAGTTGAAAATAGAAAACAAAGTCGTTCTAAATATGGAACGAAAAAAGCTAAGTAAAAAATTAATTTTATAAAAGTGAAGGGAGGATATTATGAGAAAAAGACGTGCGGAAAAAAGAGATGTGCTAGCAGATCCAATGTATAATTCTAAATTAGTTACTAAATTAATTAATAGAATTATGGTTGATGGTAAAAAAGGTCAAGCACAAACAATTTTGTATGATGCCTTTGATGTAATCAAAGAAAGAACTAATAAAGATCCAATGGAAGTGTTCGAAGCAGCACTTGAAAATATAAAACCAGCATTAGAAGTTAAATCTCGTCGTGTTGGTGGTGCTAATTACCAAGTACCAATTGAGGTTAAATCAGACCGTTCAAGACAACTTGCATTACGTTGGTTAGTAAACTATGCAAGGCTTAGAAATGGTAAAAGCATGGCTGATAATTTGGCTAATGAAATAATCGATGCATCTAATGGAACAGGTGCAGCAGTTAAAAAACGTGAAGAAATCCACCGTATGGCAGAAGCTAATAAAGCATTTGCACATTATCGTTGGTAGAAAGAAAGGAAATAAATATTATGGCTCGTGAATTTAGTTTAGAGAAAACAAGAAATTTAGGAATCATGGCCCATATTGATGCTGGTAAAACAACTTGTACAGAACGTATATTGTTTCACACAAAAAAAATTCATAAAATTGGAGAAACTCACGATGGGGCTTCTCAAATGGACTGGATGGAACAAGAACAAGAACGTGGTATTACAATTACATCAGCAGCAACAACAGCACGTTGGAAAAATCACAGGTTAAACATTATCGATACACCTGGTCACGTAGACTTCACAGTTGAAGTTTCTAGATCACTTCGTGTACTTGATGGTGCGGTTGCTTTAATAGATGCTCAAGCAGGGGTTGAACCTCAAACT
>SKFZ01000030.1 GCA_007117695.1 Bacilli bacterium | reverse complement strand
CTACTCTACTTGATGATAATACACATTTGGGGTGTTCACTCCCACTTTTAGGGACATAATTATGATTAAACCTAGTTGCAAAATAGCAATTGTAACTTGAATAATTTATTTGCATTAAAGATGATTGGCCACCTAAAATATTAAAGCTTTGAGGTACAATTATATTGCCTCCTCCACCTGGTGGCGGTACTGGTGGTGGTGGTGCAGGTGTTGCCCCATAACACCTAACATAATCACTAGTTATATCTGTATTTCTACCTTCGACTCTACGCGCCCAATTATCTGTTGTTTTTGGAAAACCAGCAAACTGATTAGAGCACAAATATTGATAGTGATGGAGGGTCGCCAAATATTGATTGTCATCATTTCTAATTTCTTTTTGATTTTGTATAGGACTCCCACCAAGAACCCTAGATATTTCATGAGTATGAGTTTCGGTTCCTGTTGTACAAGGCCCTATCCTTTCAACTTCAACTGTACCACTAACACCATCCGCAGTAGTAAAACTACTATTAGAAGATCCATTTAAAGCCATATCTCTTGCTCTTTCGTATGCAGCGAGTTCTATTCTCGCTTGTCTAAGCCTACTATATTGAGTTTGCGCGGTTTGAACTAATGATTGATAATCGGATATCCATCCATCAGGACCATCTAAATTAATTTGTAATAAACAACTTCTAGTTAATTCCGTAGTTGGCGGTCCAAATGTGAAGTGTGTATAGTCTATGGGGTTGATTTCACCTGTGGGAAAGTCTGCCTTTGCTTGCTCACTACATACAAAAGTACAATAATCGTTAATTCTATCTGCATCTTCACTTTCTAATAAACACTTAAATGATGGGTCATCCTTATAATAAATTTCTGATGCAGCAGATTCATTACAGTTATCAACATTATATTCTGGTTCTGGAGTACAATAATTAGGCTTTATAAAACCATCAAATATAATATCAAAAACACCAACACCTATTCCCAAATCACTAGTCATTGTGTTACTCCTATATCTTGTAGTACTAGATGGAGTGCTCGGTGCTCTAAGTCTATTAGAATGCCCATCAAATTCATCATCTAATAAATACATCGATACCGGAACCGCTCCATGAGAATATCCTCTTACCCATCCTGGAAAGTCATCTAAAAAATAACCTAATTCAGTTGAAGTCATTGCATAATTTCTAGTCCCTTCTTGGCTTGTCCAAATAGTAACGAAACCTATTGGCTCAACCATGAATACATAGTCATTAAATTGTAAAAGGTTAGGAGATTCTTCAACCGCATTACAATTGAAATTAACACTACACTTACCTGCTTCATCTATAGCATCTATAAGAGTATTTAAACTACCACCGATGCTCAGATCTCTTAACAACCTCTTTAAATTATGAGGGTTTTGAGTTGGGGAATAGCCGTTTATAAAATAATCAGACATTATAGTGGCTGGTGCATTGTCATTAGCTACAAACTTAGGTAATAATGTCGGTGGAGTTTTATAAGTGAATTGAACAAAACTACTTCTATGCCCAATATTTGCTCCTCCTGTTAGGTACTCTGTTTTGCTACGTTTTCCATTATTTGGAGTTAAATAATTGTTATAACCTCTGTTATTAACATAGTCGACAGATCTAGTATTAGGAATCCTAATACCTGTTTCTCTATCAACAAGCGTAATTCTAATACCTTGTAACCAAGGTCTTCTCCAATAAGTGTCTGCAGACGGATTTATACTAATTCTACTCGTCCCAGTTCCTACATTTGATCCTATTCCGCTTCCGTCAACCGATACTAGTAAAGCTAGAAAAGCAAAGGTGAAAAATAAAATTAATCCAACTATTTTCTTATTCATAAAACACTCCTTATTAGTTAAAGTTTAATATATATTATAATTATACACCTTTTCATCATATTAATAAAGATTAATCGCATATATAACAATACTTTTACACAAAAAAAGAGTTTATTAAAACTCCTTTTGATAATACCTTTTGCTGTTTAATTTATTTATTATTTTTACTATACTCATAGTCAACATCGATTCCATAATGCTCTATGTTTAGTTTATTAATTTTCTCGAAAAAATCCATATTATCTACATGTCTATAATATTCAACATTTTGTTCATCTAGTATTTCCGTTCGCATATTGAAAAGACCAATTTGATACCCAACAAAAATAGCTAATTGGTCATCGGCAACCGTTTGAAGATCAGCATACCTTGGTTCTATTGTTGTGCCTTTTCTACTTGGTGTCAGGTATGGCATAGCAAAGAAGTGGTCAGCATTACCTGCATCTCTTATTGAATGCTGATCTAACATTTCACTGTAATTTCTACGCGGAACATTTAATAATACAAATGGGTTTTCTTCTCCTTTTAAAGAACCAAATTGTTCAAAGGAATTCGGGAAAAGGAAATGCCCTTCATGTATCGAGTCTTCATCATGACGAATACCTCTAGAATATGGCTCGCTAATACTTAAAAATGACTCACTATAATTGAAAAAGATAGCAATTTTGGTTTTGTCCTCTCTAGACATCTCCCTAGCATACATTATCGGACCCCAATACTCCCCGTGTTCTTCTATTAATTCATCGATTTTAACCATTTCACCGGTTTCGGGGTTTTGGAAATCTTCTAAATAATAAAATGGTCGCGATTCATGCGCCAAGTTTTTAAAATGCTCGAAATTTATAGTGAAATCAACAATTCTCTCACCGCGAGTTTTGGAAGCATTAGGACCCCCATAATTTCTGGAATTAACTATATCCCAAAGCTTAATCAAAAACTCTTCTTCGCTAAGTTCTTCTCTATTAATTGCTAAACTTTCTTCTTTTTCTAGTTCTTCATTTACTTCTTTTTCATCTTCTGGTTCCTCTACTTTAGGCGGTTCATCTACAGCTTCACTGCCTCCGTTATTGTTTTCGCAGCCCATTAGAAATGTAGGTGTCAACAAAAATGTTCCAACACCCATCATAGCCACAATTTTTTTCCAATCTTTAGACAATTCACCAGACTTTATTTTTTTCATTAGGTCTGGCCTGTAAATATTTAAGTTTTTCACTCAATCACTCCTCTTTAACAAAATACATTAACATACGAACCTTAATTTGTCAACAATTTCCCAACAAAAAAACTATACTTTACAAAGTATAGCTTTTTTATGTTTGATTAAACCGCTTTTTTTATAGAACCCATCGTTCCTAGTCCATAACCAAGACCAACATTATAAACATCTTTATTGATATCTGGATTTTTTGTTAAATCTGAAATTGTTACAAAATTCACTAATTCTTGACTTATTTGTTCATCAGAAAGCCCTCTAGTTTGTAATATCCCTATTACTTCATCTTGCATTTTAGCAAAAGCGCTTTGCACCTTTTGGCCATTAACTTCTTTGCCCGCAAAATTATAATCGAAATTTGAAAGTTTTATTAATGTTTTAGTTAAACCTAACTCATTTTTAAATCCTTCAATATCAGATCTTGCATAGCATTCAAAAACTTTATCTAAGTCTGATGAATTCAATAATATATTAGTTACAACTTTCATTGGTTCGATATCTTTAGTATTAGAATCGTCACCAAAAATTGCTTCGGCATAATTATTTCTAAAAGCCTCATCAAAAATCATTAATTCTTTATCATTGTTAATGCCTGGTTCTTTTTGCTTATCATTAACTAGAAGTAACATCATCTCTTTTGCAAAATGAAACCTAAAGTCACAATCATCCGCTTTGCTAGCATTTACTAGAAAAGTATTACTCTCAAAATCATATTTAACTACTGGTGATTTTTCATCAGTACTCATTTTTATTTTGAATTTTGATAAGTTTTCATGAACGACATCCATATTTAAATGATTATCCATTCCATTTTTTGCCACTTCAGCATAAATTTTTTGAATAGTATCCATTATAATAGGATCAATTCTTTCATCAAAGTTTTCATTAGCAAAAACAACTTCTGTCATAAAACACCTCTTTATAAAATTTTGAACAAATCTATTAAATAATATGTTGATGCGGACACAAAACTAGTTATAAATCCACCCCATATTATGTCAATAACAGTAACTTTAATTGGCCAATCTCTTAATGTAGCCAAATTTGTTAAATCGTATGTAGCATAAGTTAGCGCCCCCAGTAGGAAACCGGCATAAATCGCAAAAATAATATCTTGCTTTTCGATTGACGGATTAATTACAAAGAACACAACACCAGCAATGAAAAATAAATAAAATATTAATGCGGCAATAAAGTTGAAGTTTTCTTTAAGCAAGTGACCTATTTCATTTTGATATAAGTCCTTTGCAACAACACCTAACCAAATTGAATCAACAATCAAAAATATAACTAAAGCTATGAAATACATCTTTAAATATGACATATTATATACCTCCCTTCTAATAAACACAAGGGTGTAGATAAAACTTTACATTATTTTTTTTCTTTTAGATGAACATCCATTTGTGGGAAAGGAATTTCAATTCCTTTTTGATCAAACTGCTCTTTAACTTCTTCTTGGATATCGTAAAATGCATTCCAATAATCTTCAGTTTTAGTCCAACCTCTAACTCTATAGTCTATTGAACTATCATTGTGCTTAAGCATTCTAACTAAAATTGGTTTACTTTCGTCTTCTTTAATAACACTTTGGTGATTAGTTATTATATCTTCAAGTATTTTTTTCACTTGCTTATTTTTTGCACCATATGAAACCGAGAATACTAAATCTAGCATTCTAAACTCTTGATCCGTGAAATTAATAATATTGTTATTAGCTAATGTCCCATTTGGGATATAAACTATTCTATTATCTATAGTTGATAATTTAGTATACAAAATTTGAATCCCTTGAACAGTTCCCATCAAACCATTAGATTCAATGAAGTCACCAACTTTAAAAGGTCTCATTGTTAAGAGTAAAACCCCACCTGCAAAATTTGAAAGTGAACCTTGAAAAGCTAGTCCTATTGCAAAACCAAGTGATGCTAATACTGCAACAAAACTTGATACATCAACTCCTAAAATGGAAATAAGTATAATCCCCAAAAATATTTTAGATAGTGTATTTATTAATGATGAGATGAAAGGCTTTAAAGTATCATCTAAAGTAGTTTTGGCTAAGAACTTGTTAAATCTTTTAGTAAATATTCTAATAAAATTTATTCCGACTGTCAAAACCAAAATTGCTAAAGCTAGTGATTTAACAATTGGTGTTAAAAATTCAAATACCATTGTGCTATCCATAATCCTCACATCCTTTAAGTAAATATTATAACATAAATGTGTACTTTTTACCAATAAAAAAAGTTAATTTTTTTAACTTTTTTTATAATCATATTTTATAAACAATGCTGCTGTCGTTAAAAAGGTAATCGAAAAAATAATTAAACCTATATACGAGTCATAAAATTTAGATAAAGCAAACAAATATACTGAATAAAACCATGCACTTGCTATCCAGTTAAACAAAATATTTTTAGTATCGTAATATAAAAATGATAATATGATCGACATAGAAATATAAAAAACTGAGTAAAATATTAAACTTAAAATAATACTTTCATAGCCATATATAAAGTGAAAATAACCAATATAAGGCAAAACCCAAATCAATGACATAACCGCTACCATTAAACTACTTTCAAAAAAACTTTTCTTTTTCAATAAATTATCTAAAAAATATTTTCTAAAACCAAACTCTGATGTTGCATACGTAATAAAAGTAAATAAAAATAGTGGTATAAAATAAATTGTTTGGTATATTGCAAAAAATTGATCAAAATTTAACAATTTATCGAAAATAAATATTAGCCCAAAAGATAATAGCGGCAGTAAAACAACTAATAAGACAAAATATTTATTTACTTTCTCAAATTTTACTAAAGAAACAAACTCTTTCTTACAATAATAATCTTTAATTTTTTTTATTTCTAAAAGTTTTACTTTCTTATTACACACTTTTTCTTTGTAATGCCATATATATATAAATAGCGGTCCAAACAAACCTAAAACAAACAACAAATGAAAATACTGCTGACCTGTAGTAAAATATCCTCTTACAAATACATCTATAACATTTTGTTCAATAGGTAAATAAATTATATTTGTTATACCTAAATAAATAGCTCCTATAAAAAATAACCACGAGAATAATATCATTACTACAAATTTCTTATTAATATCTTTCATTAATTTTTTCATTGTCTTTTTTCTCCAATCTTTTTCAAATAACTTTCCATATCAAATTTTCTTTTCAACCCATTTTCATTCATATACCTTACTTTACCAAAAATTTCTCTTTCAAACCATGGCCTATCATGTTTACCAAAACACCAAGCAACACCGGCATATGCATTAGGTCCTCTACCATCTATATTATATTTATTATTTAAATAAATCAAGACTTTATATGCTTCTTTGTAATCGTTTGACCATTCAATAACTTTTTTCCCCCAATACATTCGCATATATCCATGCATTTTACCTGTAGTTACCATTTGTTTTTGACATGCATTCCAGTAAGTATCGTGAGTATTAAAATTTTCTAATTCTTCTAAAGTATAAATATACTTTCTATTATCTCTTGAATGGTCTTCTAATGTCTCGAGTGCCCAGTTAGGAAGAGAACGGTAATTATCATAGTTTTTATTATAATATACAAAGTTGTAAGAAAGCTCTCTTCTAACAACCAACTCCTCTATATAGTGGTCTGAATTTTTCTCATCTTTAGTTTTTAAGTATATTTCAAGTGGTGATATTTGCCCGAAATGCAAATACATACTCATATTAGATTGATAATCAAGTGACGGGTCATTTCTTTTTTCTTCGTAAAAGTTTAACTTGTTTTTGATGAAGTCGTCTAAATACCTTCTAGCCTCACTTATACCGCCTTTAAATTCACTACTATATTTGTCTTCAAACACACTTAACAACTTCATAATATCTTCAACATTAAACTCAATTTCATTACTAACTTTTAAGTTCAAAGAATCTTTATTTATTTCAAAAGATTCTAATTCTAAAGCATAATAAGAAATCAATTTATTAATTTTAGGTCTTATTGTATAAGCGGCGTACTCTTCTTTATTACTTACTTCTTCAACAGGAACAATTACATTAGTCTCAACTTCAAACATAGGTATATTCACTTTTGAAGAAAGTTTTTTTCTAATTTCTATTTCATGCTTCAAATACCCTTTTTCAGCAACCAAAAATGATGCCTTTTCACAAACGTCAAGAACACAATCTAAAGCATCACCTATTAAAAATGAAATTTTTATATTTTTGTCCTTTAATTCTTGCCTAACCTCGCTTAATCCTTCAAGCATAAATTTGTAGTGTCTAGTAGTTGCCTCTGGATATTTCAAATTTATCACAAAAATAACTAGCAAAGGTTTTCCTAATAAATTTGCTCTTTTCACAGCATAATTTAATGCATGATTATATTCTACTCTCATAGCATTTTGCATCCAATAAACTACATATTCGCCATCTTTATTTAAAACTTTATTGTTAGTTAACTTAACTCTTTTATCAAACTTCACAAAATCACCTACAAAACTTTATAAAAAACACTTGGTATATCAGTTTTAAATTCAACTTTTTTGTTAGTAAAAGGATCTCTGATTATTAAGCAATCAGCATGAAGGGCTAACCTATTTATTTCTTTTTTAATAACTCCATACTTTTTATCGCCTAAAACGGGACATTTCAAATAACCAAACTGCACTCTTATTTGGTTTTTTCTCCCAGTTTCAATCTCAACATCGACTAAGGCAACACCGTTACTTCTTTGCATAACTTTGTATTTAGTAATAGCCTTCTTACCTTCTTTTGAAACAAAAACACTTGGGCCTTTTTCTTTTAAATAATCAACTAGCGTGTCTTTATCTTTTAATCCATTATCGTAAACTAAAGCTTTATAACCTCTTTTGATTGCTATTTTATCCCAATTTTCTTGAAACATCTTCTTAGCATTAATGTTCTTAGCAAACAACAAAACACCTGAAGTATCCCTGTCTAATCTATGCACTAAGTATAGTTTGTTATTTTTATTTATTTTTTTCAAATATTTTTGAACTAAAGAGTAGGCACTTTTTTGAGTTTCATTTGAAGATATAGTTATTAACCCGTTTGGTTTATTAATTACAATTATGTTGCTATCTTCAAAAATGATATCTATATCTTTTCTATTATCTTCAATTTTTCTTTTTGAAACAACTACTAAAACCACATCATCTTTTTTTAAAACAAAATCATGTTTCATGACTTTGTTTCCGTTAACAAAAATGTTTCCCCATTTTAATAAACTTTTTACATTGTTTTTTGATTTAAATTTTATATTCTTTATCAAAAAATTTAAAAGGTTTTCCTCTTCTTTAACAATTAATTTTAAATCTTTTTTCATAATTCACTTTCTTTCTAATTAAAAAAGGACTAACTAAAAAAAATGTATAGTCCTACCGCTGAAGCGATTGTTAATAAAATGAAAAATACAAACAAAAATATTTTTAAAAGAATTTTCCCTTCCTCTTCAGTTTGCTCTTCATTTAATGCTTGTTCAAAGTCCTCTTTATCAAAACTTATACCTGATGTAAAAAAGCTTTTATCTATTTTATCTGATTTAACTTCTTCGGGTTTTGATATGTTTTTATAATCATTATCTAAATCCATAACTCTTCTAACAGAAGTATTTTCATCTGTATCGTAGTTTTCACCATCATTTGATTTTAGATCATCTAATAAATCAAGTGATAACTCTTTATCAGCTAGATCGTCTAATAATTTACTACTTGTAATAGTATCAACCAATTCATCTATGTCATCTTTTTCTTCAACCTCATCAAACTTATTTTCACGCCTTTTTATTTCTCTATTTAAGTCAACATTTTTCAACATATCATATTGAGTGTTTCTTAAGGTCTTGTTAACAGACGGTTCATCTTGGCGACTTTCTTTAGCTTTTGAAAGAATGTCCCTAATATCATAAGTTCTGTTTTCTTCAACTGGATCTTCTTTTCTTCTAGCTTCTCTTTTTTTGATTAGTTCTTTTTTTCTATCATTATTAATCTCTTCTTTACTTTTTAAAAGTTCTTTTATTTTTTTAACATCAATTTCATTTTTTATATCTATGTCCGCTACACCTTCGATGTTACTATATTCGACATCATCATAAATGCTATTATATAAAGTTCTGTTCTTAACAGTTCTTTTATTAGAAGTTCTAGTTTCGGGCCCTCTACGTTCCAACTGATAGTAGCGCTCCATTCGACTCTTCACAAAACCACCTCATTATCTATTTAATAATATCATATTTAAGACTTTTTTTAAACTATTTACTTGTTTTTTAATATATTTTTACTATAATAGAAATAGGAGGTATAAGGATGGAAGTAAAAGTTATTAAAGAAGCTTGTATTGGTTGTGGAGCTTGTGCTAGCATTGCGCCTGATTTTTTCGAAATGAATGATGAGGGCATTGCAATTACAACTGGAAATTATGAAAATTTAAGTGAAGATTCAAAAAAAGAAGTTATGGATGGTAAAGATAGTTGCCCAACAGATGCAATTGTTGCCGAATAAAAAGCGATTTTTAATCGCTTTTTTTATTTAATTAATTTAGCATGTACAACAAGTCTATAAGTATTATCTCTATCACATGTTGATAACGTAAGAATGTTATCCCCTGGGTTAACGCTTACGCCGAAATTATGAATACTTCTATCTATTACCATATTTACATAAGTATTGAACTGAGCATCATTTTGAAAATTAACATGCAAATAATCATTCGTTTCCATTATTTTATATATAGAAAATATTTGCCATTTCATTTCACTTGTTTCATTATTAAAAGTTAAAACTTGATTACTTTTATTAGTGTAATACTCTTCAGTAAACACTTTTTCTAATTGACCAAACATAATGCTTCTACTGTTATGTCCATAAATGATTGTATTGTCATCTAAACTTCTACTATTATTTCTATAATCCATATAAATCCAACCATTTGGATTATTGCTTTTTGTAAATGTTCTAGTTAAGTAAAAATCATTATCACTTGCCTGGACCACTGGATAACTAATATTAGTATTTCTAACACTAATATAGCCTACAGTATCACTATTTATTTCTTTCAATTCCGTAATAGCCCTTGAATAATCCCTATAATACGGACTAACGTATGCTGGTTGATCATTTGTTTCGTTTTGTCCGTTGTTGTTAGATCCTTGGTTTTGATTGCTTTCTGAGTCTTCCGCTTCTTCAGCATCTTCGTCGGTTTCTTCTTCTAAATATTCATCTTCTAAATTAGGGTTTTCTTCAAACCTTTCTTCTAAAATTCTATTTATACTTTCAGCTTCTCTCGTTGCCGCATATTCATGATAAGCTTCTGATAAGAACGTTAGCGAAACTACTAAAACAATAATAACAAATAAAGCCTTCACCATCGTCATATTTAACTGTTTAAATATATTTTTAAATAAAAATTCCTTTGTCTGCTTTATAGTAAGTGTTATATCATTTTGTTTTAAAATCGACTCGTTTTTTTCCCTCAAAAAGTCTAGCGATGATCTAATGTTATCGGCATTTTCACTACTTTCAAAAATCTTGATTTCCATATCAGTTATTTTCTTTTCTTCAGCAAGGTCTAATATAACTTTTATAGTTTGAGGGGAAAAATGATATATATTAATACTTTTCAACTTTTCATTTATTCCAAAAATTGTTCTCAAGTCATCTTTGGCAGCTTCATCAAGTTCTTTTTTAATATCAATGCTTCTTTTATAAAATATTTTAGAATGCGTATCTAAATCATTCTCTTTCATAAGCTCTGTAACATTTGAAACTTCACTTTTTAAATCTATTTTAATTTTTCTATTAATTGATAATCTATCAAACATAAAAGCTTGCATACTGTAACAATTCAAGTATTCTATATACTCATTCTCAAGTAAAAGCTCATATGAATCAAATGATAGTTGTTTATCATCGTCGATGATGATTTTTTTCAAATGAGGTATATTGTTAATTATTTTTAGTATTAGTGGCATTAACTCTTCATCATTTATCAAAACTTTATCAATGTTTTTCTTAATAACAACCGTTGTCATATACGATACAATTAAATCTAATCTTTCTAAAATGTAATCTTCTGTGAAAATTACTTTCTCAAAATCAATAACGCTAGTCATGTTTAAATCGTCTGTCTTAGTTTTTGAGTTTTTATACCCAAATTCAATATAATTATTATTTGCTGAAATAACTACCTTTTTCATAAATGCCACCTCGCTTTCCACTCTATAATAACACATTTTTTTTATTACGCAAGGCGAAAAACAACAAAAAACAGCCTTTTTGCCTATATAATATAGAAAAAGAACGAAAAAACTCATTTTGTGCTTGACAATAATTTTTTTTGTGCTATAGTAACTTCCATCAACCAATTAGAAGGGGTGATTTATATGAAAAAAGTATTTAATATACTAGTTGTTATTACATTGTTATTAACAACATTTGCAAGCGGAATAACTAACGCTTATGCAAGTTCAAATACATTAAGAAGAGACGAGAACCAAAACTACAAAGTTAATTTCTCAAAAGATGGAGAAAGCGCCTATGTTAACTTTATTTATGGTAGCATGCACAGAATTAATGGAAGGGTTGTAATTTGTTTAGAACCTGATGTACATGCTAGAAATGGTGCTAGTTACTCACAAAGAGCGATTAGTAATTATATGAACGCATCTACCAGAGCTATGGCCGAAAAAATCTACTATCATGGATTTGAAAATGCTAATACTGGTTCAACAGGATCAGAAAATTGGTGGTTATATGGTTTAACTACTAAATATATGATTTATGAATTAATTGGATGGGAAGTTGAAATCGTTCAATGGGGTCATTCAAGAAGCTATAACCAAGTAAAAGCAGAAATCATGGAAAAAGTTAACAACCATGATACTAAACCTTCATTCGATGGTGCTACTAGAACAGTAGATAGAGGAGAAACAATTAGATTAACTGACTCAAATAGTGTAGTTGGTGAGTTTAGAGTAACTTCAAATAACACTGGTGCTGATGTTTCAATTGAAGGAAATAGATTAGTAATTAACACAAACTCAAATAGTAAAAACGGAACAATTACATTAAGTAAATTTGATTCTTCTGATATAGGTTCTACAATAGCTTGGAGAAATAGTACATCACAAGATATGGGAGACTTTAGACTTCCAAGCAATGTTACTACACAAGTTAGAGTTAATTTTAACGAGTATGGTGAACTTAGAATAGAAAAAGTAGATGAAGAAACTAAAGAAATGCTAGCTGGTGCTGAATTTAAAGTTACTGGTCCTAGCAATTATGAAAATGTTGTTACTACTAACAGCAGCGGTATTGCTAGACTTAGGAATTTACCAATCGGAACTTATACAGTTGTTGAAACTAAATCTCCTGAAGGCTATGTTCTTAACAACCAACCTCATACGGTAGATGTTAAAGCAAACGAAGTAGTTAAAGTAGTACATGACAATGCAAAAGAAGTTCATTATGGAGAATTAAAAATATTAAAAGTTGATGAGGATACCAATGCTAAGCTTGCAAATGCTGAGTTTAGAGTTACTGGTCCTAACAATTACGAAAATGTTGTTACTACTAACAATGATGGAATTGCTAGACTTAGAAACTTAGTTGTTGGAGAATATACAGTTGTTGAAACTAAAGCTCCTGAAGGTTATGTTTTATCTGGTGAAACACACACAGTTAATATTGAAAAAGACAAAGTAATTGAAATAACAGTTGAAAACAAAGTTGAAATAAAATATGGAAACTTAGTAATTGAAAAAAGAGATGAAGAAACTAGAGAATTATTAGCTGGTGCTGAGTTCAGAGTTACTGGACCACACGGTTTTGATGAAACTATCGTTACTGGTGAAGATGGGAAAGCAATTTTACAAAACATACCAGTTGGAGAATATACACTAGTTGAAACTAAAGCTCCTGAAGGTTATGAGTTAGATCCTACACCAAGAACTGTAATAGTTGAAGAAGATGAAAAAGGGCTTTTGCCTCCGTTAGAAATATTAAATCCTAAAACAGGGTTTATACAATTCGGTGTTCCTGCTATTGGTTTAGCAGCATTTGCTTCATACTCTTATAAGAAAACAAATAAAAAATCAGCTTTCAGCAGAATTTAATAATAAAAAACATATTCCAATTTAAGGAATATGTTTTTTTATTTGTTTACAAGTGCATATATTTGCTTGATCTCTTTAGGCTTTAAAGGTCTATATTCCCCTGATGTCAAACCGTCTAAAGTAAGGAACGCAACGCGCTCTCTACTTAATTTCAATACGTTAAACCCTATTGCTTCAAACATTTTTTTTACTTGATGATTTTTCCCTTCGTGAATAGTTAACTCAACATATGAGTTTTTTTGTTTCTTATCAACCTTTTTTAACTTCACCTTTGCTTTTGAGGTTTTAACCCCATCAACTAAAACTCCTCTTTCAAGTTGCTTTATATGCTCACCTTTTAAAATACCTTCTACTTTTGCATAATATACTTTATCAATTTCATTACTAGGATGCATAAGCATATTAGCAAAATCCCCATCATTAGTTAAAAGTAAAAGGCCAGTTGTATCATAATCTAATCTTCCAACAGGATATATCCTGCTTTCTGTATCAATTAAGTCAATTACCGTTTTTCTGCCTTTTTCATCATCTGTAGAAGAAATTACTCCTCTTGGCTTATATAATAAATAATACTCTTTTTCTTCTTTATTTAGCTTGACGCCATCTATTTCGATGCTGTCACTGTTTTTAACTTTTGTTCCTAATTCAGTTACAATCTCATTATTTACTTTTACTCTTCCTTTAACAATTAGTTCTTCGGCTTTTCTTCTAGAAGTATAGCCACTATTTGCAATTGCTTTTTGTAATCTTTCCATATTTCCTCCTCCTTAAAACTCACAATTCCCAGGTGTTCTTGGAAATGGTATTACATCTCTTATATTTTCAATTCCAGTTACATAGATTAAAAATCTTTCAAAGCCCATTCCATATCCAGAATGAACACATCCACCATAATTTCTAAGCCTCAAATACCACTCTAATTCTTCTTTATCTATATTCATTTCAGCCATACGCTTCTTTAAAACATCGATTCTCTCTTCTCTTTGGGAACCACCAATTAATTCACCAGCACCAGGCACTAATAAATCAACTGCGGCGACAGTATCGTCTTCATTTAACCTCATATAAAATGCTTTAATATCTTTGGGCCAATCGTAAACAAATACTGGTGATTTGAAATGCTTTTCAGTCAAATATTTTTCATGTTCTGTAGCTAGATCGTCACCCATTTTAGGTTGTATTTCAAATTTTTCTCTTGAAGTTAACAATATATTTATAGCTTCTTTATATTTTATTCTAACAGAGTTAGAGGTAACTAGTTTTTCTAATTTCTCTAACAAACCTTTTTCCACAAATTTATCCAAAAACTCTATTTCTACCTTTGCCTCTTTTAAGATGTACTTGACAATAAATTTAAGCATATCTTCTTCAATATCCATAATTTCATCTAGATCACAAAACGCTACCTCAGGCTCGATCATCCAAAACTCTGATGCATGTATCTTAGTATGAGACTTTTCAGCCCTAAATGTTGGACCAAAAGTATAAACCCTTTTATACGCAAGCGCAAAAGCCTCTGCATGTAATTGTCCTGTAACCGTTAAATTAGCTTTCTTGCCAAAGAAATCCTTTGAAAAATCATGAACTTTTGAATTTTCAATATCCAAAGTAGTAACTTTAAACATTTCGCCGGCACCTTCACCATCGTTACCAGTTATAATTGGAGTGTGTACATAAACATATCTTCTTTCTTGAAAATATTTATGAATAGCCATCGCTGCTACACTTCTAACTCTAAATGCCGCTTGATAAAGATTAGTTCTTGGTCTTAAGTGGGCAACTTCCCTCATGAATTCTCTAGAATGCCTTTTAGGCTGTATAGGGTAATCTTCCGGGCAGTCTCCTTTTAATTTAAAATTTTTAATTTCTACTTCAAACTCTTGGCCTTTACCTTCTGATACTATAACAACACCTTCAATTTCAACCGCTGAACCTATTCTTAGTTTTTGAATTTTTTCGAAATTTTCATTATCATTTCTATAAATTAACTGTACCGGCTTAAAAAAAGTCCCATCATGAAAATTAATAAAACCAAACTCTTTTTGCTTTCTGTGGTTTCTAATCCATCCTTGCAACAAAACTTCTTTACCGATTAAATCCTTCTGATATAAATCAACTACATCTACTTTCATATATACCTCCTATTAATAAAAAAACGTTCCAACAACAAAGGGGCGTTTAAACGCGGTGCCACCCTTCTTATCAGACCGATATCTCTTTACTTTTAACGCAAGTAAAACGTTTACTTCAGCGACTGTTATTCACATTAATTCTATATTTGTTCTCACCATCCACAAACTCTCTAAAATATTCATAATGCTACTTGTTTCACTTCTTTAGTAATTTCATTTATACAACAATTATACTATATATATTAAAAAATACAACTTAAAGTTGTATTTGAAATTCATAATGGTGGAGAATATCGGACTTGAACCGATGACCCCCTGCGTGCAAGGCAGGTGCTCTAGCCAGCTGAGCTAATTCCCCATCTTAATTGTGCTGAACAATTAAGATTATAGCATAAAATATATAGTTAATCAACACTTTTTTATAGCTAACCTTTATCTTTTTTTCACTTTACAAAAACTATCATAACTAACATCTTTTTCTCCATATATCAAATCATCTAAATATTGCTCTGGGTTACTATTTTTATACTTAGAAAATAGTTTTCTAACACTACCAACAAATTTCTTGTTTACCCCTTTTTCTTCTAAATAATTTAAATATTCAAAAAATTCCCTCTGGTCTAACAAGTGAGTTTTGGTCATGCTAAGCATATCCAATATTATCATTGTATAACAGAGCAAATCGGTATCTTCAGTGGGCGTTATTCTATCATTTTGTAACCTGTACTTATGAGGGTATAAATGAATTAAAGATATTTGGTCCAAATACATTGATTTGAAAGGCCTAACGTCTCCTATTTTAAAACTGTCAACGTCTACTACGTTTACTTCGTCTTTATTATCAACAATTAAATTACCAGCATGTAGATCATTAATATAAAAATCCTTTTTCAACCTATTTTCTCTTACATCTTTTATATCTCTTAGTATTCCACCTATTTGCTTCATATAATCAATTTTGTGCCTTCTGCTTAATTTAGATTGCAAAACAAGACCAAGATTATAGTTTTCCACATATGGCATGACAAAGCCTTCTATCGTTCCATCAACAGTTATTAGTTTTTCTGGCATAACTAACTTTTCAATGCCTATCTTATCTTTATTATCTATCAACAAATGCAAAGTATTTAGCTTATTACCAAAATAATTTCCTTTTTTATAGTTTATGCTTTTAAAAACTTTAGCTTCATTAAAGTATCCATTGGATTCAACATCTCCTTTATTAATTAAAAATAGTTTGGACTCTGTATTATAAATAGATTCATCCAAAGGCATTCTTTTTAAATTTTTCAACTCTTCTTTTGTAATATTTAAAACTTTCACAAAATCAACTCTTTCATTAATGAGTATAATACCATAATATTTGAAAAAATCAATTTTTTTTGACACATTTTAATACTTAGTTTATACTTTAACTAAGGAGGTGCCCTAATGGAGAAAAAACAAGGTGTTTCAGGCTTAAAACTTATCTCATTTGCAGTACTAGCTTACTTCTTTGTTTTAACAGGTCATTACACAGCGCTATTACTACTAGCTGGTTTCGCCATACTGATTGAAAAAGATGAATGGTTAAACTTACAAATTGGACAAGTTTTATTACTGAGAGTTATTTATGATGCAACTACTAGTTTATGGGGGTTCATATATAACTTTATTCACAGAGACTTCTTAGATTTATTTGAAACAAAACACGAAACATACAGAACTCTTTCAGATTTTAATGACGGCTTCTTAAATGTTTTACATTACGCATTTATGATTTTATTAATAATCGGCTTCATTAATTTAGTTAAAAGCAAAAACCCAAAAATCCCATTAATTAACGGCTTAGTTAAAAAAGCATTAAAATAAAGTAGGCAATTGCCTACTTTTTTTGTACAAAAAAAGAGGTTTCCCTCTTATTCAGTTCTAAGTGCTTCAACCGGATCTTTTCTACTTGCCATTTTAGATGGAATAAAACCTCCGATTAAAGTAAGTATTATACTAACTAACATTAATATAATTATATGCTCAACACTCATTTGTGCTACGTTCTCAAGTTCAGTAGCAGACTCAATATAATCATTAATAGGGAAAATAAGAAGTCTTGCAATAGTTAAACCTAAAATACCCGAATTAACACCTATAATAAAAGTCTCTGCGTTAAACACTCTAGTAATATCTTTTTTTCTTGCACCAAGCGCTCTTAGTACACCTATTTCTTTAGTTCTTTCAATTACAGAAATATATGTAATAATGCCTATCATAATCGAAGAAACTACTAAAGATATTGCGGAAAATGCAACCAAAACTAAAGTTATGGCATTCATAATACTAGAAGATAATGAAGTGATAGTTTCTGCTAAATCATTATAAACAATTTTCTCCTCATCAGAAACACCTTCATTATATTCATCTAAAATACTTATTATTTCATCTTTAGATTCAAAATCTCTTGGGAAAATATTTATCATTCTTGGAGTTTCTGAAAACCCAAGCATTCTAAGTGCATTAACTTTATCATCTTGATCTAACACTTCATTTGTTAAAACACTTCTATCTTGATCTAGTTGGTTTTGAACTATTTTTGAATTAAAGTTTAAATCAAGTAATTCCTCTTGAAGCTCGCTTGAAAATAAAATCCTTCCTGGCCATGGTTGACCGCCAACTAACTCAGATAATAAATTATCTTCTTTTCCTCTAACAATACCTACTACAGTAAGTTTTATTGCATCTTCACTATCATAAACAGCGTTTAAATCTGGGTTCCTAGCAAACACTGGTTCACCTTCTATATAAAAATCATCATTTGCAGCTATTTTAAAAGTTTTACCAATAAGCTCATCAAACGAAACTTCTTCGCCTTCTAACCCTAATACTTTAAGTAAGTTTTCATCTATTCTGTTTTTAGTATCAAGTTGAATTACTAACTCATATGGCGTTTTAGGCAATTCTCCACCTAACAAGTCATAACCTTTTTCTAAAAACGAAGCATCGGACTCATCAACTTGTTTTGGTAGTGTTGTAAAAAATAAATCTCTTTGAGTAAAGACTTTAACTTCATCTTCTGTTTTTCTAAGTATATTTAAAGTAGTGCCCCAATTATATGTAATACCATTCAAAAGACTCGGATCAATAGAACTAACATATTCAAAATACTCTTCAGTTATATCATTTTCATGAATCATCATCTCTTCATTAACATTTGTAGAAATAGCAAAATCTGTATCCGGATATTCACCTTCTCTATCCTGCCTGAAAGTGTTTTCATTTATTTCCATTTGTTGTTCACTAATCATTATTGGAAAGCTTGATAATGTATCGATTTCAAATTGTTCGATTTGTTTATCAAAACCATTAGAAAGTGAAAGAACTAGTGCAATACCTATAATACCAATAGATGATGCAAAAGCAGTTAATGCTGTTCTTCCCTTTTTAGTAATAATATTTTTAAAAGATAAGTTTAGTGCTGTTAAAAAGTTCATTGATGTTTTTTTAAGTTTATACAAACTAGAATCCTCTTTATCGTTATAAGGATCTGAATCATCTAATACTTCACCATCTTTTAATCTTATAATTCTTTTTGCATATTTATTGGCCATCGCAGAATCATGAGTAACCATAATGACTAACTTATCTTTTGCAACCTCACTTATCAAATCAAGTATTTTGTCTCCGGTCTTACTATCTAATGCTCCAGTCGGTTCATCAGCAAGTATAATATCAGGGTCATTAGCAAGCGCTCTTGCAATTGCAACCCTTTGCATCTGACCACCTGACAGTTGATTTGGTTTTTTATGAGAATGCTCTTTAATACCTACCTTATCAAGCAAATAAAGGGCCTTCTCCTCTCTTTCAGACTTACTCTTACCACTTAGTGTCATGCCAAGTTGTACGTTGTCTAAAACAGATATATGACTTATTAAATTATAATTTTGAAAAACAAATCCAATAGAGTTATTTCGATACGCATCCCAATCTTTGCTTTTAAACTTTTTAGTTGATTTATTATTAAAAACTAAATCCCCATAATCATAAACATCTAGTCCACCAACTATATTTAAAAGAGTTGTCTTTCCACTTCCAGAAGATCCAAGTATTGCCACAAACTCTTTTTCTCTAAAACTCACACTAACTTCGTTTAAAGCCTTTTGAAAAAAAGAGCCTGTTTTATAACTTTTACTAATTTTTTTTAATTTAAGCATAATAATCGCCTCCTTATTAAAGATATCACATATTTACTGCTTGAAATAAAAAAAGATTTTTATAATCTTTTTTTATTTTAATCAATTATAATATATTCTACCTACTAATTACTTACTTTTCGTTCACAACTTTCTCAAACCTATAAGTTTGACCTGTTACATTATCATCTCTGCCTTCTTCTATCTTTTCTAAAAACATAGACAATGGTCTTGCCCATAAGTTTTCATCTCCGTATAGTTCTCTATAAATAACTAAGCTTTCGCCGGTTTCTGAAAATTTAGCAACATCAATAACAAGGTATCTCATACCTTTAAAATGCCTATAAACTTCATTTTTCTCAATCATAAGTACCTCCGATTTTAATTTTAACATAGTTTAATAAAATAAAAAAGTTGATATATCAACTTTTTTCATTACACCCGCACTTAGTTTTCTTTCCTTTTTCTAAAATCATATCGTCACACTTCGTGCAAATATCGCCTGTAGGTTTATCCCAATATGCAGTCTTACATTTCGGATAATTATTACAACCATAAAAAACTTTGCCTTTTCTAGTTTTTTTCTCAACGATTTTACCATCACAGTTAGGACAATCACAAATGATTTTTTCCTCTTTTGGCTCTTGTTTAATGTATTTACATTTTGGAAAATTTCCGCATGCTACAAACTTGCCATATTTTCCTTGTCTATGTACTAAATCACTACCACATTCTGGACACTTCTCTCCAGTCTTCTCTGGTTCCTTTTTCTCCATTTTATCAAACGCTTCATCTAAAGATTTTACAAACTTATCATAAAAGTCTCTTAAAGTCTCATGCCAAACAATTTCACCATTAGCAATCTCGTCTAATTCTTGCTCCATCTTAGCAGTATATTCAACATTAATTAAATGGCTAAAAAATTCTTGCAACTTATCATTAACTTCTATACCAATCTCAGTTGGTTTAAATCTTTTTTCTATAACCTCAACGTATGCTCTATCTTTAATATTATCAATTATTTTAGAATACGTACTTGGTCTACCAATACCTAATTCTTCCATATCTTTAATCAACTTAGCCTCTGAATATCTAGCAGGCGGTTGAGTAAAGTGTTGTTTCTTATTAATTTCATTACTTACAACAACTTTAGATTTATAAGTATCAAATGATGGAAGAAGTGTATCTTTTAACTCTTCATACTTACTGTATACTTTTAAATAACCATCAAAAACAACAACTTGACCATTAGCTTTAAATAAATAATCATTATTATTTAATATAACTGTCGTATTTTCAGTTTTAGCATCCTTCATTAAAGAAGCAAGCGCTCTATAATAAATCATACTATACAACTTATATTCGTCATTTGATAAATATGGTTTAACAGCTTCTGGTGTTCTTTTAATGCTAGTTGGCCTAATCGCCTCATGAGCATCTTGAACATTATCTTTTCCTTTTGCTTTTTTATCAACTTTCTTTTGCCTAACAGTACCTAAGTACTCTTTTCCACATTTATCTTCGATAAACTTTTGAGTGCTTTTAATAAAATCATAAGACATTCTTGTCGAATCAGTTCTCATATATGTAATAAGACCAACAGTCTCGCTTTTTAAATCAATACCTTCATATAACTTTTGAGCAATCATCATTGTCTTTTTAGCACCCATATTCAACTTATTAGATGCCTCTTGTTGCATAGTACTTGTAATAAAAGGCATTTTTGGTTTTTTAGCCTTTTGCTTTTTATCAACGCTATCAATTTCAAATGAGTTGCTTAATTTATCTAATATATCATTTGCAACACTTTCACTAGGAATTTCAATCTTCTTGTTTTTATACTTAAAAAGCCCTGCTTCAAAGCCATTAAACAACGCATTAATAGTCCAATATTCTTCCTCGATAAACTTTTCGATTTCTCTTTCTTTATCAACAATTAATTTAAGTGCTACACTTTGAACCCTGCCTGCACTTTTGCCTGAAGTTTTTGATTGCATTAACTTACTTAATCTAAAACCTATAATTCTATCTAATATTCTTCTGGCTTCTTGTGAGTTAACTAAATCTTGGTCTATTTTTCTAGCATTATCAAACGAGTCCACAACACTACCTTTAGTAATTTCATTAAATACAACTCTATCGTATTTACTTTCATCTAAATCTAAAATCTCATAAATATGGTAACCAATCGCCTCCCCTTCACGGTCGGGGTCGGTTGCTATATATATATGGTCTTTACTTGCGGCTTCTTTTTTAAGCTCAGTTGCAATTTTCTTCTTACCTTTTATAAAAGTATAGTTAGGTTTAAAATTATCTTCGATATCTACACCAAACCCAAACTTTCCAGTAGTTGCAAGGTCTCTAATGTGACCTTTACTAGAAACAACTTTAAAATCACTACCTAAATACTTCTCTATTGTTTTAGCCTTACTTGGAGACTCAACTATAACTAAATTTTTTGCCATAAAAACACTCCCTTAATCATTTAACTTTATACACTATTATTAAAACACTGTCAAATAATCACTTATTTAAAACATCACTAACAGGCTTATAACTTTTTCTATACCCATCAATTAAACCATATTTATTTATCGCTTCAATATGTTTCTTAGTAGGATATCCTTTATGATTTTTAAACCCATAATTAGGATACTTTAAATCAATTTCTTCCATAAGCTCATCACGGTAAACTTTTGCAATAATACTAGCTGCAGCGATAGACAAACTTTTTGAATCACCTTTTATTATAGAAGTAGAGGGAATATCCAAATCAAGCTTCATAGCATCGATTAAAACATGATCGATTTTTACTTTTTCATTTACCTCATTTATCGACTTTATCATAGCCAACTTAGTAGCTTGATAAATGTTCACTTCATCTATAATAGACTCATCTATTTCTATTATAGAAAATGCAATTGCATTTTCCTTTATATACTTACTAAGTTCTCTTCTTTTTTTATCATTTGTTTTTTTAGAATCATTTATACCGTTTATTTCAAAACCTTTTGGCAAAACAACACAAGCAGCCACGACAGGTCCAAACAAAGGGCCTCTACCCACTTCATCTACACCCGCTATATTATACGACCCCATAGCATATAATTCCTTCTCATATGCAGTAATATCCATAAAATCACCTGTGACTAGTTTATCACAAGTTACTAAAAAAGTGCAATTGCAAATAAAAAAGCGAATAATCGCTTTTTATGATGAATAATGAACAACACTGCAGCTTCCGCTACCAGTTGAAGCTTCATTACCAACATTATCAGATGCTCGTCTTGCATTAAAATATAATGTTCCTCCTGGGTCAGAGGCCGCCCAAGTTATCCAGTTCGAACCAGATATACATCTCCATACGCCTCCTGAAGTCATTCTTATACATGTTTGGTTAAGTCCGCTATGAGCGTCAGAAGCGGTAATTCTCACATGTATTCTCCCTGTAGATGAATAATAACCACATGTTATCCCGGTAATCGATGGGGCTGTTTTATCAATCCTAACGGTAGCATTTGGGCAGTTAGAACAATTGCCTGCATTATCACATACTTGACCTGGATTAGCGGTTGTCGTATTAATCGTACTACTATATGTCCTGCTTGAATTACCTGAGCAACCAGAACCACCGCTATCACTACAACTTCCTGTCAATGTTCTGTTGCCACTTGTCCATGCAGTGCTTCCGCCACTTGTACTACAAGTAGGACTTGTTTTATCTATCCTTATATACCTAGTTGTTGTAGCCGTACCTGTGTTTCCAGCATTATCAATAATTCTGGCCTGAAATTCCCTATTTGTATTGCTAGTATATGTAATTCCAGAACTATATGTTGTCCATGAACCCCAGCTTCCACCTGAAGTTCTCGTTCTGTACTCTCGCCTAGCAACCCCTGATGGGCCCGCACTTCCTCCACTAGTTGTAAAAGTTCTATCCACATTATACCAAGCCGTACCTGTTCCTCCAGTATTTGGAGCTGTTGGGGTATCTTGATCTATTCTATATCTGCTAGTAGTAATAGTCGCCGTATTTCCAGCATTATCCTCTACTTCAATTTGAATTCGGTGATTTCCAGTACCCGACAATGTTCTAGTAATAGGATTTGAGGTAGTAAAACTTGACCAAGACCCGTAAGTTGACCCATCATCAGTTGATAACCTTGTCCTCATCCTTCTAAAGCCTGAACCTCCACTATCAGTACCAGTTAATGTTACTGTTATGTTGCTATTGCCCCATGTTGATTGACTACTTGGGCTTCTAGTTACGCTTGGAGCTGTTTTATCTATTCTTACATATGCAGTTGATGAGGTAGTTCCATTATTTCCAGCGCTATCAACAACTCTTGCTTGTATTTCTATATTTGTTGTAGTCGAATATGTTATTGATGATGAATATGTTGTCCATGAACCCCAACTTCCACCTGAAGTTCTCGTTCTGTACTCTCGCCTAGCAAGCCCTGATGGGCCTGCACTTCCGCCGCTTATCGATATAGTTCTGTTTCCATTTGTCCAGGTTGTGCTCCCGCCACTTATTGATGGAGCAGTCGGAATATCTTTATCTATTCTTACATATGCAGTCGATGAAACCGTTCCATTATTTCCAGCATTATCAACAACTCTTGCTTGTATTTCTATATTTGTTGTAGTCGAATATGTTATTGATGATGAATATGTTGTCCATGAACCCCAGCTTCCGCCTGAAGGCCTTGTTCTATACTCATATCTAGCTCTCCCTGATGGACCAGCATTTCCGCCGCTTATTGATATAGTTCTATTTCCATTTGTCCAGGTTGTACTCCCACCACTTATTGATGGAGCCGTTGGAATATCTTTGTCTATTTTTACTGTTTGGTTTCCGCAAGCAGTACACCAACCCACATTGTCACAAACTGTACCTGGACTAAATGAACCATCTGTTGTCGTTGTGAAAGTTCTTGTTACACTTGGTGATGAACAACCTGAACCCGAATCATTACATGTTCCTGTTATTGTTCTGTTTGAATTAAACCAAGAACTAGACCCTCCTGAAACAGTACAAGTTGGTGCTGTTTTATCTATTCTTACTTGAGCATTTCCACAAACTCTACAATTACCCGCATTATCACAAACCGTTCCTGGGCTATATGAATTGTTTGTATCCACTGTAAAGGTTCTCGTCACACTAGGTACTACACAACCAGAATCTGAATCACTACATGTTCCTGTTATTGTTCTATTTGAATTAAACCAAGAACTAGACCCTCCTGAAACAGTGCAGGCTGGGAGTACTTTATCTATTTTTACATCCCTAACATTAGAAACTTCTGATACATTTCCTACGAAGTCAATAGCCCTAACACAGACTCTACTATTCATTGTTAAACTAAATGATATCGGATTATTGTATAAAGTCCAAGACGGAGTCTCATCTTCGCAATTCAAGCTATATTCATATTCTTTGACTCCTGAACCTATATCAGTTGAATTTAAATTACCCATCCAAACATTATTGTTTGTCCACACTCCATTATAAACTTCACCACTAGAATTGTTTAATCTAAGTTCAAAAGTAGGCTTAGTCGGTGAAATTGTATCTTCAACTACTAAATCCAAAACTAAAATTCTACTATTTAAAGAAGAATCAGTCGCGGTATAAGTAATAGTATAATTACCAGGTTCTCTTGGTGAAATTAGATTAGTAGAGACAATTGCATTCAAAGTATTAATACAATCATTATATTCAGTCTCTACTCCACTAATCCCACAACTATTATCACTAACAACTGCAATTGGAGCTTCGAAATAGGGGTTAGCCTCAATAACATACTCAGATGTTCTATTGCTGCCATTAACGCTTATAACCGGCCTAACAGTATCAACCACTGTTAAATTCAATACACTTTCTCTCTCAATATTCAAAAGAGGATCTATAGCAGTATATTTAACACTATATTTTTCACCTACATTAGAAGTATCAATTTTTCTAACAATGGAACTATTTTCTTGTAAGTAAACAACCGGACCTAGTATCTTAGCTTTCTCACCTTTATAAGTGACTGCAGTAACCTTAGGCAGTTTGTATACACTATTAACCTCTATAAAGTGCTCTGTTCCTCCCTCAATATTAATCACTGGCAAATAATCATCTGAGGCATTTAAACAATCGCTTTCATCGTAAATAAAAACATATTGATTAATATTATGCTGGTATTTAATTATCATACAGCCTTCCATAGGGTTTCCAGTTCTTGGATCAATCACTTCATCTGTGTCTATAATTCCATAGCCCTTCAACTCTTTAACACTATAAAAGGAAATCCCTTCTTCATTTATTGGCAAATTATCAATATTTGTTAATCCCCAATTTTTAAGACTAGTTTCTAACCTTTCAATCTGTTCTACATATAGCCTTTCCTTAGTTCTATTAATGCTGTAGTTTATAGATAGTGTTGCAACAGTTGTTATTATTCCAATAATAATTATAACTGAAAGCACTTCTATTAAAGTAAATCCCTTTTTCATAAATTCACCCGTACTAGACATAAATAAAATATTCATGTCAATATATCCTTCTAATTAAATTATATATCTTTTTTCAAAAAAGAAAATACATTTTCTTAAAAATACAACAAGTTTACATAACATCGCATTTGAGCACAAAAAAAGACTCTTTAAATTAAGAATCTTCTGTTTCCGAATGGTAGGGAAGACAGGATTTGAACCTGCGACCTCCTGGTCCCAAACCAGGTGCACTACCAAACTGTGCTACTTCCCTATATATATGGCGCGCCTGATAGGATTTGAACCCATAACCTTTTGATCCGTAGTCAAACGATCTATCCAATTGATCTACAGGCGCATAGGTTTTTTCCTTATAATCAAAAAAATGGTGGCTTCGG